>JAFSOM010000225.1 GCA_017447005.1 Oscillibacter sp. | reverse complement strand
CGTGTTCGCCGGACGCGTAGTAAAGTTGCTCCTCCTCCACGGTTCCTTCCTCGGAGGCCTGCGCGGAATCCGTTTCGCTCTCGGCGGACGCTTCCGCCGCGGGCGCCGTATCTTCAAGGATACGCCCATACAGATACGCGTCCGTGTCATACGGCGTTCCGTCCGAAGGGACGGCGTCGTAGGGCGCCGCGTCCGCGTCGAATGCCGCAACGTCCGAACGGCGGTAGCTGTATAAAACAGCCTCGTCGTCGCCGGACAGTTCGCCAAAGGTTTCCACGCTGGTGGAAGTAGTGTCGGCGGAGGCATTGTCGCCGCTGTAGGCCTCGAACTCGACCGCGTAGGCGGGAGATGAGAGCAGGAACGCGGCGGTCAGAAGTACGCTAAACAGCTTCTTCATGATCTACCTCCTCAATAGTGGTTACGGGCCGCGGAGCCGCATATACACGCGACCACGCGGCCCGTCCGTCAGGGTTTACTTATTCCCGTTTTGTGTCAAGTTACTGTTACGCGTTCGCGCCTATTCGCTCAATCAGGCAATTCCGCTACGGACGATGGTTATGGTCAGGCCAACGGTCTTGGGTACGCCGTACTGGTCATTGAAGCCGACAACCACATAGTCCTTGTAAGTGCCGTTCGCAGTAAGCACCGCAGAGCCAATCGTCTTCGGATAAATCAGCTTACCCGCGTCGGTATCCGTGCCAAGGGTCGCGCCATAAGCGCCGCCGGAAATGATAGCCCAGCCCGGATCAGTGGTGGAAACCACAATACTCGGATCCGCCGCGAAGGTGACCTTCTTATCTGCGGCGGCGGTGTGCGTAGTTACCGTGGTATCGGTCTTAAGGGCATCACCGAGGTCGCCTACAGTAGTAGGAGTGGACACCGCAAACTGAACATTAGCGTTGTAATCCTGATTGCCTTCGGGCGTGAAGGTAAACACCATGTTCGTCGTGAAGATGTCGTCCGCAGTCCAGCCGGTTTCCGGCGTTCTGGACAGGCTTCCTTGGAACTGGAACAACAGATAGTTGCCGGTAGGTTCGCCATTAGTGTCAACGGGAGAGGCCGCCAATCTCTTCAAGGTCTTGTCGGAATCCTTCTTGCCGACACCCAGAATAATCGCTTCGTAATCCGTTTTGTTGTTCACGTCAAGCGTTTGCACCGCAGCGGTGTCGTTGCCGGGAGCCGCAGTAGCGTTCTCCGTCTTTTTGAAGACGAGCTGGATGAAGGCCTTCTTCGCGGTTTCACTCAGTTTGACGTGCTTGTTGTCGAACGTGAAGCTGGCGTTGCTACCCAGCGCCGTGGTCGCGGAAACCGTGAACTTCAGCGCGACGTTGGTTTTGTTCGTGATGGCGTAAACCGGAGAAATGACCTGCTTGGTTTTGTCAGCATCCTCGCCGACCTCTTGACCGTTCAGGGTGTTGTCGCTACCCTCATAGGTCAGCTTATAGGGGTTGAGCACAACCGGATTGTCGCTGAGAACCGGAATCGCCAAATCAATGGTCGGCACGAACGTGGTGACGGTGAACTCAACGGACTGCGCCAAGCTATCGGTATCAGTTTCCGAAGCCGTATAGTATGGGTCAGTGGCGAAAGCGGGAATGGCGAGCGAAAGCGCCATAGCGCAAGCCATAAACAGGCTTAACAGTTTCTTTTTCATTTTGAATCCTACCTTTCTAAATAGAACAGGGTTTTCAGCTACAACAACATTGCAGGGAAAAACGCGTCATTGTTGCCATTTGCTCAAATCGCTTGCGTCGCTGACGATATTGAAATTGAGCGTAATGACTGTTTGGGCGCGGATTGTGAAATCGTCCGAGTCATTGGGGCCTGTGTGAGGCTCAAATACCTGCGTATAGCAGACGGGCAGGGTCGAAACGTCTTCCGTCAAGGGGCGCATAAGCGTAATCTTGTTGAAAGCCTGTCCCGGCTTCAACAGTCCGGAGACGTACAATTCCTCCTGATACGTGTCATCCGCGTAAATCGTGATAAACAGCGGAAAATGGCTGTCTATCGGATTGCCGATGTAGCACGCGAAGGTTTGCCCGTCCAGACTGAACGCTTCGTTCTTGTACTGCACGCCGATTCCTTCGTCTTCCGCCGCCTCGTAGAGTTCCTGCACCGCCTTGGACAACGCCGCAGGGTCATCGGTGACGACCAAGCCTTCCCCGCTGGCCCAACTCAAGGCGCCGACCGGACTGGGAGGATTCTCCACTACTTCTTCCTCTTCCCCGTTCTCACCGAAAATCTTTTTCAGGCTAATCTTGCCGCACCCGCAAAGGGACGCCAACATGAGCAGGGAGAGCGTTGCGGCGCAAAGCCGCCGGAATAAGCTCTTCATAAGTCACACAGCCTCCATACGCAGGGAATCACGAACCGTCCGCGGATTAGTTCGAGTTCGGCATAAGCGTCATGGCCAGAGCCACGGACACCGTATCGCTAGCCGTCCACGCCTCGTTGACGAACTTCTCGCACAGGCCGAATACCCGCAGACCCATGTAGGTCGGGTTTTCGTCGCCGACTCCGAGATAGTACGGCAGTTTGCTGGACTGAGAGTCGTCCGCGTCGCCGAACTTCACAGCCGTGTCGGCGGCGGTCAGCGGATAGAAGCCGCTCTTGGTCTTGTCATAAGAACCCGTGCCGGTTTTGGGCTGCCACGTGCCGAAATTGGTCACGGCTTTAGCGCCCTTCACCTTCGTGCGGTAATCGCCCGTCGTGGCGGTGAAATCAATCTCCGCGTCCTCAGAGGTGACGTTGCCAATGGCGACGCCAAGGAACACGTTCTTGTCCGCGAGCGCTTCGGCCTTGCCCGTATCGGCGGCGGCGGCGTTGGCGACCAGTTTCACGTTACCCGTGATAGCCGGGGTGAAAGAGCCGCTGACCGCAATCGGGCAGTTGCTGTGGTTCGTGATGATGATGGTCTCCGTCAGGAACGGGTCGGTTTTCTCTTCGCCGCCGACCGTTACCGTCAGCCCGTAGGGGTTGAGGATAATCGCCGCGTCCGTGACCATGTCGACGTTAATCGTGGGGACGTTCGTCGTGCCCGTGAACTGCAGGCTGCGGGCGAGGTCGCTGGGCTGATTGCTCCCCGCGGAGGCGCTGGCGTTCGCGGAGCCGCCGGCCTGCGTAGTCTCGCCAAGGGTCGTCAAAGCGAAGGCGGGCATAGCCATCGAGAAAACCATCGCGCCCGCAATCAACAGGGAAGCGAGTTTCTTAAATTTCATGGGTATCATCCTTTCTGAAATTCTGAAACGGTTTCCGTACCGTTCATGTTTGAGTTAATCCGGGGGAATCCGGCGTTAGTCGCCGGATTCCGTCGTATCCGCGTCGGGGAAATCGTTGACATGGAAGTTCATCGTCACCAGCGCCTGAGCGCGCATAGTCTGTTCCCCATCCACTTCCTCCACTTGGGAAAAGGCGATATAGAGCGTGTTGTTGCCTTCCGCGAGCGGTCGGTTCAACGTGATATGGTCGAACGCTCTGCCGGGCGGAATCAGTCCGGACAGGAACAGTTCGTCGGTCATCTCCGCGTCGGCGTAAATGGCGATAAACATATCGTAGTTGTTCCGGGCCGCGTTGGCGACGTAACAGTCGAAGTTCTGCCCGTCCGTACTGAACGCCTCGTTCTTGTACTCAAGTCCGATGGTTTTCCGTGCGTTTTCGCTCATTTCGTCCACGATTTTTTGCAGAGCGTCGGGGTCCTCCACGACTGTCGTACCCTCTGCGTAGCCGATACGGAAGCCTTGGGATTCTTTGCTTTCGGAACTCTCCGAATTTTCGGAGGGAACTTCCACGTAAACCGTGCGCACACAGCCGCTCAAAAGAACGGTCAGACATACGGCGAACGCGAGAATCCGGGCGCGTACGGGCGCGGAACGGGTCTGTCTTTTCACGTTATCACCTCCTGAAAGCGGATGGGACAGGGAATTATGAGACATAAAACCCTCTGCGCGGGGCTTACTGCAGGAGTTGCAGTACGCTCTGGGGCTGTTGATTCGCCTGCGCGAGCATGGCCTGCGCGGACTGAACCAGAATGCTGTTCTTGGTGTACTTCATCATTTCCTCGGCCACATCCGTGTCGCGGATGGTGGATTCGGCGTCCTGGATGTTCTCTTGCATGACGGAGAGGTTGTTGATTGTGTGCTCGAGACGGTTCTGGGCGGCGCCGAGCGTACCGCGCATGTCGGAGACATAGTCGATGGCGTCCTTGATATAGGACAGCGAATCGAGCGCGGAGGCCTGACTGGCAAGGTTCACGTGCGCGTCGTCAATCACCAGCTTTTTGTCGCTGATTTCGCCGAGCTGAACATTGATTTTGTTGTTGGAGTCAGGGAAGTCGCCAACCCACAAATCAATGCCATTGGAAGAGAGACTGACGTTCGTAGGCGTGTTGCCCTGCGCGGTCGGCTCCGTAGGCGCCGTGTGCGTGCTACTGATTTTCATCTTGGCGTCGACTGCTGTTTCGGGCGGATTGAAGTTGCTCATATCCAACTTGATGGTCATGGTCTTGGTGTTGTCGGAAGTATTGACCATCGTGAGCGAAACGTTGCCGCTCGCGTCAACCACCTGCGCGGTAACGTCGCCAGTTCCGCCAATAGTTACCGAGGAATCAGCGCTTTCCCACTTATAGCCGTTGGCGGCGGTAAGCTGGAATACCTTCTTACCGTTGGCTACCCCGGCCGTCACATCAAGTTCCGTGTTGTCCAGGGAAGTTTCTTCGGTGCTGAATGAGGCGACAACGCCCACACTGACTGCCTTGCCATTCGCGTCCGCAAAAGACGCGACGCCGCTCAGCCCCGACTCGCTCGTGAAGAGTTTCGTACCGTTGAAGTTTGTGGTGTTGCCGATACGGTTAATCTCGTCACGGAGTTTGTTGACTTCCTTGTTAAGCTGGACACGGTCGACGGAGTTGTCGTAAGTGCCGTTGCCGGCCTGTTCGGCCAGAGCGTACATACGGTTCAACATGCTGTGGACTTCGGTCAGCGCGCCTTCGGCGGTCTGCACAAGGCTGATGCCGTCCTTCGCGTTCTTCTGCGCAACTTCCAGACCAGTGATTTGCGCCCGCATTTTCTCCGAAATCGCCAGACCCGCCGCGTCGTCGCCGGCGCGGTTAATCCGGTATCCGGAAGAGAGTTTTTCCAGGTTCTTGTTGATGGCTTTCGCGTTGTTGTTGTAGTTGCGGTAGGAGTTCATCGCGGGAATATTGTGTTGTACGCGCATGATAATTCATCTCCTTAAAACTGCGCGGCAAGTGTCCTTACTGCCGCATGTTTTTTGCGGTGCGTCTCCAATCTCCCGACATCTGGCCACAATGCCCGGATTTCTTCGGCGCGGTACTATTCAAACAGTCTGCGCATGACTGCCCGAACCTGATTCAGCCCGGAAGCGGCTCTCCCGGTAAGCGCATACAAACGCTTACAAGAAAGGTTTGCCGTTCCCGTTTTGATTCGACCGCGTTCCGCGAGACGAATCGCGGCTTGGAAATACGGATTCAACCGAAAAAGTCGTTGTCCCGGTCAAATCCGCGCTTCCAGAAGCTCCGGTTTTCGGGGGCGTATGCCGTTTTCCAACGCCCGACATACTTTCCTGAAAATCCCTTCACAGTTAATATCGGCGCCAAACGAAAAAAAGTAAGCCCCCGCGAAAAAATTTTTTTGATTTTTTTGTCGCTTCCGCGAACGGGACGTTTCCGGCGTCCGCCGCCTTTCCCGGAACGGCTCGTATGCGTAAAATTTTTGCTCACTGAGCGGTTGCGCCGTCCATGCCCTCCCTTTGGGGGAGGGTGGCCCGACAGGGCCGGGGGGGGTGTTTCCCCCTCTGTCACTGCGTGACATCTCCCCCCGTTCCGGGGGGGAGACAAGGACGGCTCACGCGGCGCGATTGCCTCTTGACAGGGAGGCCGGAACGGGCTATAATTAGAACAGATGTTTTATAATTCAGGATTTCTGAAAAAAAGGAGATTCCCATGCAGGACAAAATCATTGTGAAGGGCGCGCGCGTCAACAATCTGAAAAACCTTGACGTGGAGATACCGCGTGACAAGCTGGTTGTCATGACGGGCCTATCCGGGTCGGGCAAATCCTCTCTGGCGTTCGATACCATTTACGCGGAGGGTCAGCGGCGTTACGTCGAGAGCCTGTCCTCCTACGCCCGAATGTTTCTCGGACAGATGGAAAAGCCCGACGTGGACTATATCGAAGGCCTCTCCCCGGCGATTTCCATTGACCAGAAAACCACGAGCAAGAATCCGCGTTCCACCGTGGGCACGGTCACGGAGATTTACGACTATCTGCGTCTGTTATGGGCGCGTGTGGGCGTTCCGCACTGTCCGAAGTGCGGGAAGGAAATCCGCCAGCAGACGATTGACCAGATTATTGACCAGTTGTTAGCCTTGCCGGAGGGGACGCGGATACAGGTCATGGCCCCCGTGGTGCGCGGCAAAAAGGGCGAGCACGTCAAAATTCTAGACGGGGCGCGGCGTTCGGGTTACGTCCGCGTCCGCGCCGACGGGATTCTCTACGGACTGGACGAGGAAATCAAACTCGAAAAGAATAAAAAGCACAATATCGAAATCGTGATTGACCGTCTCGTGATACGTCCGGACATCCGTCAGCGGCTGACGGACAGCGTGGAGACGGCGTCGGGACAGTCGGGCGGCTTGGTCGTCGTGAACCTCCCGCAAGAGGAGCGCGACTTGACCTTTTCGCAAAATTACGCCTGCGAGGACTGCGGTCTGTCCATTGAGGAACTCACGCCGCGCCTGTTCTCCTTTAATAATCCCTACGGCTTTTGCCCGGCCTGTACGGGCTTGGGCAGTCAACTGGAGGCCGACCCCGCGCTGATGATTCCCGACGAAAGTCTGTCCATCCGTGACGGGGCGATAGCCGTCAGCGGTTGGCGGAATCTCAAATCCGACGGTATCGCAAGAATGTACTTTGAGGCCCTGTCGAAGAAGTACGGCTTTTCCCTTGACGCGCCGTGGAAAGAACTGTCCGACGAGGCCAAAGACATTTTGCTGAACGGTACCCATGGCGAAAAGTTAGAGCTTCACTATGACCAGCCGCGTGGGGCGGGCGTCCTGTACCAGCCCTTTGAGGGTATCCGCGTCAACGTGGAGCGGCGTTACCGCGAGACGCAAAGCGATTACAGTAAAAACGAACTGGAAGAGCTGATGTCGGAATGTCCGTGCCCGGTGTGCAAGGGGCGGCGACTGCGTAAAGAGGCGTTAGCTGTCACCGTCGGCGGTCAGGACATTGACGCGTTCACGCGCTTGTCCGTCGGGGAGGAACTCCAACGCGTCGAACAGCTTCAACTCTCCCCGCAACAGCATTTAATCGCCGACCAGATTCTGAAAGAAATCCGGGCGCGCTTAGGTTTTCTGCAATCCGTAGGGCTGAACTACCTGACATTAAGCCGTTCCGCCGGGACGCTCTCGGGCGGCGAAAGTCAACGGATTCGCCTTGCCACACAGATTGGCTCGTCGCTCATGGGCGTACTGTATATTCTGGATGAGCCGTCGATAGGTCTGCACCAGCGCGACAACGATAAACTGCTTGCGACGTTGCGCGAGTTGCGCGACCTCGGGAATACGTTGCTTGTCGTGGAGCACGACGAGGACACTATGCGGGCGGCGGATTACCTGATTGACATCGGACCCGGCGCGGGAATCCATGGCGGGGAAGTCGTGGCGGCGGGGACGCCCGCGGAAGTCATGGCGAATCCGCAAAGCCTCACGGGGCAATACCTGTCCGGCGTCCGGCGCATTCCGGTACCGTCGAAACGGCGTCCCGGCAACGGAAAGTTTCTGCGCGTGCTCGGCGCGGCGGAAAACAATCTGCGCAATATTGACGTGACGTTCCCGTTAGGCCTGTTCACCGTCGTGACGGGCGTCTCGGGCAGCGGGAAGTCGTCGCTCGTCAACGAGATTCTCTTCAAGCGTCTGGGCGCCGAACTCATGCGCATGAAAACCCATCCCGGACGCTGTAAGGGCATGGAAGGCATAGAATATCTGGACAAAGTCGTGAACATTGACCAAAGTCCCATAGGCCGGACGCCGCGCTCCAATCCCGCGACCTACACCAATCTGTTCAACGACATCCGCGACTTGTTCGCGTCCACGCCGGAGGCGAAAAGCAGAGGCTATCAGGCCGGACGCTTTAGCTTTAACGTGCGCGGCGGACGTTGCGAGGCCTGTTCCGGCGACGGCGTGCTCAAAATCGAAATGCACTTTCTTCCCGATATTTTCGTACCCTGCGAAGTCTGTCACGGCAGACGCTATAACCGCGAAACGCTCGAAGTGCGTTACAAGGGTAAAAACATCTCGGAAGTTCTCGATATGACCGTTGACGAGGCGTTACCGTTTTTTGAGACGCTCCCGAAACTCAAGAACCGTCTGCAAACGTTACAGGATGTCGGCTTGGGTTATGTGAAGCTCGGACAGCCGTCAACGGAGTTATCCGGCGGGGAGGCGCAACGCGTCAAACTCGCTACCGAACTTTCCAAACGCGCCACTGGCAAAACCATCTATATCCTCGACGAACCCACCACCGGACTGCATACCGACGACGTGCGGCGTCTGCTGGAAGTGTTACAGCGTCTGGCCGACGCCGGGAATACCGTCGTTGTGATTGAGCATAATCTCGACGTGATAAAATGCGCGGACTACGTGATAGACCTCGGGCCAGAGGGCGGCGACGGCGGCGGCTTGGTCGTCGCTACCGGTACGCCGGAGGAAGTGGCGCAATGCGCGGAGAGCTTCACGGGGCAGTACCTGCGCCGCGTTCTGGGGATGTGAAAAAGCGCAAGGGGACGTGAAACCGCGTCCCCTTTACGTTAAATCAGACTTTTTTAACGCAATCTTTACAGATATTGTGTTTTTCGATTTTTTCAGCGCCGTTGTTCCACGCTTATTCAACACATATTGAAAGTCAGTTCTCGTGCGCTTCCCTTTGACGTGGGTAAGCGGCATTTTCTTGGCGGCAACAGGCGTCTTTTTGACGGCAACGGGAATTTTGCTGATGGCCTTTGTTTTTTTTCGAGACTTTAGCGTGAGGAGAATCCGTATTGTGAGCGTCCCGATATTTTCCTCGTTTGGCGGACAGCCGTCCACAATCCAAAATTTGTTCAGAAACGCGCTCATACGAGAGTCGGCGCTGACATCGCAGTTATCCGTGCGGAAAGCAATCAGTTTCCGTTTTTTGCCGTCGTCGAAACCGCGCACGGCAAGCGCCGTTTCAGTGGCTACGCGCACGGAATGCACGGCTTTTTCATTGAGTATCAATAAAAAAACCTTGCTATCTTCCATGGCTTGCACAATCTCTTCCGTAAACGAAACCGTGAGCGGATTTTCCGGCGGCGCGTACCAGCAGGAAATTCCGGCGTCTTGCAATGCGCGGGCAATCCGGGGCGCCAACTCCGCCGCGCTCTTTTCGTGATAGCTGATGAATACATCCGGCATAAAGACGCTCCTTTCTTGACGGCGTTGTTATGGAAAGACAATCAAACTTTCAGCGCTGTTGCAAGCCTATGAATGAGACCTTGTATATGTTCCGCGTCCGGCGGACAGCCGTCTACAATATCCTGTAGAATAAGGTAATAATCCAACGCTTTATTCTCCGTGGGGGAGCAGTCCTCCACCCGGAACGGGACAAGGATAATGTTTTCGTCGTTATTCAGTCTGCGGAACGCGAACGCCGTTTCCGTCTTGACGTGAAAAGAACGAATTGCGGCGCGGTTCATCACAAGCAAAAATACCCGGCAATTCTCAATCGCCGTCACAATGGCTTCGGCGTATTCTCCGATTTCCTCATGCTTTCCGGCGTACCAGCAAGAAATTCCTCTTGCCTGTAGCGCGTCGGCGATGTCACGCGCAATCTCCGACGCGGTTTCCATGGAATAGCTGATGAACACGTCCGCCATAGCGTCACCCTTTTCTATGTCTCCGTTTCGGACAGTATAACATAGTTTTCCTGAAAAAGCAACGGAAATTTTTGACGGCGCGGCGCGTCCGTTACCGCGCTTGACGGAAAGCCGCTGTAAAAATACGGAAAAAGAAAAAACTTGACATCACAGGGCGGACATGGTAAGGTAGAATGTCAGTAAGACAAATTAAGGTAAAAAGTCAGCAAGACGGATTACTGTAGAAAGTCAGCAAAACAGATTACGGCGAACGGCTTATCAGGCCGCTTTTTTCTGCGCGGGAGGCGTAACGAATGCTTTTGAAGTTGATACAGTCCCTCAACGCCTGTCTGACCGATTACGCGTTGATGTTCCTGTTAATCGGAATCGGGCTTTGGTACTCGGTCAAGACCCGTTTCGTACAAGTCCGCTGTTTCCGCGACGGCGTCCGACGCGTGCGGGAGGGTTACGCGACACGCGGCGAACGTCTCGCGCACGGCATGACGCCCTTTCAAGCGTTTTTGACGGCGTTCGCGGCGCAAATCGGCGCGGGAAACCTTATCGGCGCGGCGGGGGCCATTCTCACGGGCGGCCCCGGCGCGATTTTCTGGTTATGGGTTGTCTCGTTCCTCGGTATGGCTACCGTTTACGCGGAAACCGTCCTCGCGTTGCAAACGCGTCCGAAAGCGCGGGAGCGTCACTATCAGGGCGGCCCGGTGTACTATATCGCCGCCGCGTTTGAAGGCGAAAAGGGCGAAACGTTAGCGAATTTCTTCGCCGTCGCCGCCGTACTCGCGTTAGGCTTCTTCGGCGCGATGGTACAGTCCAACGCCATAGGCGCGACGTTCCGTTACGCCTTCGGCGTTCCGTCGTGGCTGACGGGCGCGGCGGTGGCGGGAATCTGCGCGGCGGCGTTTCTGGGCGGCTCGCGGCGTATCGTCGCCGTGATGGAACGTTTGACGCCTGCGGCGGCGGGATTCTTCCTCTTCGGCGGGATTGTCATTCTTCTGGCGCGGATTGTCTATCTCCCCGGGGCGGTTCTGATGATTTTCCGTTACGCCTTCGCGCCGCAGGCGATGATTGGCGGCGGATTCGGCGCGGCGTTGAAAATCGCGGTCAGTCAGGGCGTCAGGCGCGGCCTGTTCTCCAATGAGGCGGGGCTAGGCTCCCTTCCCCACGCCCACGCGCAAGCCTACGTAACCGACCCGCATGGACAGGGCGTCGTCGCCATGATGGGCGTATTCGCCGATTCCTTTGTCGTGTTGACGTTCAACGCGCTGGTGATTCTCGTCACGCTCTACGCCGGAGACGGCCCGCTGTCGCAAGGGTACACGGGCGCGGCTCTGCTGACGCTGAATCAAGAGAACTTGACGCAGGCGGCTTTCGGCTCGGTATTCGGCGGCGGATTTGGCGGCGTGTTCGTGGCGTGCTGTCTGTTCGTGTTCGCGCTGTCGACTATCCTGAACTGGAATCTGTTCGGACGCCTGAATATGATTTACCTTTTCGGACGCGATTCCAATACCGTCTACTCCGTTGCGGCGTTACTGTTCCTCTTTCTTGGCGCGGTGACCTCTACTGGCCTTGTCTGGGAACTGGCCGACTTCTGCAATCTGCTGATGACGCTTCCGAATGTGATTGCGCTTTTCGTCCTGACGGGGCGGGTCTTGAGCGTCACGCGTCGGGCCGGACAGGAACCATGACTGCTTGAACGGTTACGCCGCTCAAAGCCCTCACCCTTTGGGGGAGGGTGGCCCGACAGAGCCGGGTGGGGGCGTTTCCTCAATAAAGCATACCCCCCCCTAAATCCCCCCGTTCAGGGGGGATTTACCAAGATTTGAAAGCGTTTTCAAGATTTGTTCCCCCGCCCCTGAAAGGGGAGGGGGACAGGGGGAGGGGTTCGATTACGCGCAATTTGACAAAAACCGTGTGCGCATACTGTCCGGTTTTCTTTTCCGAAAGGCTTGCATTTTCCTAGAAATTTGATATAGTTATGGAACCAGCCGCGCAACGGCGAAAACGTCCGCGCAACGGACGGGAACGCCTGTCGCGCCGGAATCCGAGGAGGCCCGATTTATGATTCCATTCAAACCCGTGACGCAACGCGACGCCGCCCGTCTGCGCCGTTATTACGCCAACTGCGACTATGAACTGTGCGAGTATTCGCTGGGGACAAAATTGATGTGGCGGGCCAAACTGAAACCGCAATGGGCGGAAATTGCCGGATGTCTGGTCATTCGTAACGAGGACGACGGGCAATGGGTGTTCGATTACCCCGTCGCGGGGCCGGACGGCGACGAGGACGCCGCCTTATGCGCCATTGAGCGGGAATGCCTCTCCAACGGCGTCGCGCCCCGCATTACGGTGGTACCCGAAAGCAAGGCGGCGCGTCTGCTCTCCCGCTATCCCTACGTGCGCGTGAGCAATATCCGCACTTGGCGGGATTATCTCTACGACCCGCTGGATTTGCAAATGTTTTCCGGGCGGCGTTACTCCGGACAGCGCAACCACATTAAAAAATTCCGCGCCGGATGGCCCGACGCCGTGTTCCGTCCGCTGACCCGCGCCGACTTCCCCGCGATTGAACAGTTTATGCAAGACTTCGAGGCGGAGTTTCCCAAGGGCGATAACGAAAAGGCCGTCAAGGAACTGGGCTACGCGAGGCGTATGCTGAAACTCGTTGACAAACCTTGGTTCGTGTCGGGCGGCTACTTCGACGGCGAAAAGCTCATCGCGCTGGCCTTGGCGGAAAAATGCGGCGGTACGCTCATCATCCACGTGGAAAAGGCGCTCTATTCCTATACGGGCGTGTATCCGGCGCTGGTGCAAGCCTTCGCAAACGCCTTCGGCGACGGGTGCCGCCTGATAAACCGCGAGGACGACGCCGCCGACCGCGGTCTCCGCACGTCCAAATCGCAATACGGCCCCATCAAGTTAGCTCCGAAATACTGCTTTGAGCCGCAAAACGAACTCTTGCGCCACGTGCAAGCGATTCCGGAACTCAAAACGGCGCGTCTGACGCTCTCGGCGTTTACGGAAGACGATATTCCCGCCTATAACGAATTAGTCCTTGACGAAAACCGCAACCGTTGGTGGGGCTATGACGACGTGGGCGGATTAAAAGGCCCCGTCACGCTCCGCAGTTTCTATGACGTGGCGCAACGGGACTTTGAAAAGCGTCTGGCGGTCAACTTCGCCGTGCGTCTGGACGGAAAGTTTATCGGGGAGGCGGTGCTGTATAACTTCGACTGTCGCGGGAGCGCGGAATTAGGGTGCCGCGTCAGTCCGGCGTTCGCGGGGTACGGTTACGGTACGGAAGCGTTCGCCGCCGTCGCGGAGTGGGGCCTGTACGATGTCCACCTCAGCCGCGTACTCGCAAAGTGTTTCAAGGAAAATCACGCGTCCTACAAAATGCTCTCGTCCTGTATGCGCCGCTCCGGGGAGGACGAAACCTTCTTTTACTTTGAAAAACTCGTCTGATTCCGCCCGTCTTGAAACATCCGACTGTTTCGTAACGCTGTCTGATTCCGCCTATCCCGAAACGCTTGTCCGATTCCGGCGCGGGCCGATTATCATAGAACGTCAGGAGAGTTACGCCATGGATTTTGAGAAATTGATTGAATATCGCAACAAGTACAACCATTTCAGTACGCGTGTCGGCGTCGTGCTGGAGGAACTGCGGGAGGGTTACGCGCTGGCGCGTAAGACCGTCGGCGCGGACGATACGAACCCCCTCGGCTACGCCCACGGCGGCGTGTACGTCACCCTCGCCGACAGCGTCTGCGGTTCCGCCGCCTATACCTACGGCTACAAAACGGTCACGATGGATTCGTCCTATCACTATTTCCGCGCCGCCCGTCCCGGCGATATTCTCACGGCGGAGGCGAACGTACTTCATCACGGCAAGACGACCGCCGTTTTTGAGGTGAAAGTCACCGACCAGCGCGGACAACTGCTCGGAAGCGGAACGTTCAGTTTCTTTCTGCTCCCGGAAAAGCTGGAAATCCATTAATGTCCGCAATTGCATAAAACGCGACGGGGACAGACGAATGTTCGCCTGTCCCCCGTGTGATTTCGCGTATAAAAGCTGTTTTCCGGCGCGGCGCGTGACGCAATGCGGGCTATTCGGAAAACTGGATATTATAAACATGGTAGCTTATATCGCTATTAACTTTCGATAAAGTCATCCTTATCTTATTAGCGTCCGTAACTGGTATCTCAAAATTTCTTGGCGGGTCATCCCATTGTAGCTGATAAGATTGCTCCCATTGGACTTGCTCTTTCGATATTTCGTCTTTCGACACTTCGATTTTCATCGTGGCATTGCCACTGTCATTTCCGTTGGAGCGAATCGTAAATGACATTGTTTTGTATTTCGACTTAGGCTCCCAAAGCGCATAAGCGTTTTTGTCATAAGAGAGGCCATAATGTGTACGCAAAAGAGCTCCCACATAATGGGAACTGTTAGAGCCATCATACTTTACGGATAATTTATTCACTAAATAAGGAACCTCATCCTCATTTATTTCCTCAGCCAAAACAGAAGAGGAAGAGGGCTTTTGATTCAGTTGTTCCTTCAATGCGGAAATTTCCGTGTCTTTTTCCTCAATTTCCGCAAGGGCCGCTTCATAATTGGCTTGTGCCGTCTCATAACGCTCCTCAACTTGACGTAAAGCGTCGTTTTGCTCTGTCAACGCAGAATTTTCCCGTTGTAAGGTGATGATTTGAGGCACAAGGGCAATAACGGCACCAATTACGCCGCATATTCCCTTTATTAAGGAAGAAATAATCTTGGCTTTCGTGTCGCTCATAGTTGAAGCCTCCCAAATAACGCTCATTGTATCCCGAAATCGATTGTTTTTGACACTATGCCATATTTTTCATAAAAACGCAATAGCTACTTTCCGTTTTTTCACTCAAAAAAACGTCCTCCCCCGAAAGCACGAGGGAGGATTGCCGTCAGGATAGCCGGAAATATTCGCCGCCTTATGCAAGGCCGTTGAGCTTCTTGTAAATCGCGTCAAGGTCGCCGCTTCCGACAAGCGCGTCGGTGGCCTCTTCGGTGTCCGCCGCTTCCGCCACGGAGCCGAGCACGTCCACATGGTCGCCGCCGTCCTTGACCGCAATGCCGATGACAAGCTTGACCGTGTCCTCGTCCCATGCGATACCTTCGGGGTACGTCATGCATACAAGACCGTTCTTAATAATATACTTCCGGGCCTCGTTGGTGCCGTGCGGGATGGCGACATGATTGCCAATCGCTACCGGGAACTCCTTGTTCCGCTCAATCATGCCCTCAATGTAGCCCTCTTCGACGATACCCGCTTCCACCATCATGCGTCCGCAGTCGCGGATAGCCTGTTCCGGCGCGACGGGCTTGCAGCCCAGACGGATATTCTCTTTCTTGAGCAGAATTTCGCCCTTCTGTACGCGTTCGGAGGCGTCCGCGTGTACGCTCGCCGCGCTCTTCGCGCCAGCCGCGCCGCGTCCCTCGACCATCTCCGTGACAAGGGCGTCGTACTCCGGCGCGCCCATGAAGTTCTTGATAGGGATAATCCGCACGCCGGGATTGTCATTCGCCGCCCGCGCCGACAGTTCGTGGTGCGTGACGATAATCTGACAGTCCTTCGGCACTTCGGAAACCGGCGCGTGTACAACGGTAATATCGGCGATACCCGCGCTCTTGAGCTTGTTCCGCAACATCGTGGCGCCCATGGCCGACGAACCCATGCCGGCGTCGCAGGCGAACACAATCTTTTTCACGTCGTTCGGGTCGACGTAAACGCCCGCGCTCACGTCAACGGCCTGACCCTTCGCGGCGGCCTTATCGGCGGCAAGTTGCGCCTGCGCCGCTTCAAAGTCGCCTTCGCTCTCGCGTACGAAAAGTTTCATCAGCGCGACCGTTACCACAAAGCTGACCGCGCAACCCGCCGCAATGCCGCAGATATTGGCGAAATACGCGCCGCGGGGCGTCATGAGCAGTTCGGCGATGATGGAGCCGGGAGACGCCGCCGCTTTCAGACCGCCGCCGAGAATCGACAGTACCAGAATCGCCACAAAGTTTCCGCTCATGGGGCCGAGAATCAGGATGGGGTTCATGAGCACATAGGGGAAGTAAAGTTCGTGAATGCCGCCGACGAACTGGATAAACGCCGCGCCAGCCGCGGACGAACGGGAGGAGCCTTTGCCCGCCACGCAGTAGGCCAACAGCAGACCCAGACCGGGGCCGGGGTTGGATTCAATCATGAACAGAATGGACTTTCCGACCTGTTGCGCCTGTTCCAGTCCGATAGGCGTAAACACGCCGTGGTTGATGGCGTTGTTGAGGAAAAGCACTTTCGCGGGTTCGACGAGAATCGCGGTAAAGGGCAACAGGCCGTGATTGACCATGAAGCCGACGCCCGCGCCTAACGCGCCCGTGAGCAGTTCGCAGGCCGGGCCGATGATGAACATAGCGACAATGGACAACGCGCCGCCGATAATGCCCACGGAGAAGTTGTTCACCAGCATTTCAAATCCGGCGGGCACATGGCCTTCCATGGCCTCATCAAATTTCTTGATAGCGTAGCCGCCGAGCGGACCCATAATCATGGCGCCGATAAACATGGGGATTCCCGCGCCGACGATGACGCCTAACGTGGCAATCGCGCCCGCTACCGCGCCTTTCTGGTCAGCGACCATACGTCCGCCGGTGTAGCCGATAAGAACCGGCAGAAGGTAGCTCAACATGGGGCTGACCATGGTGGCAATGCGTTCATTGGGAAGCCAGCCGTCCGCGATGAACAGGGCCGCGATAAAGCCCCACGCGATGAACGCTCCGATGTTCGGCATGACCATGCCGCTGAGGAAGCGTCCAAACTTTTGAATCCGTTCTTTCATACGCTTTTTCCTCCCTTTTCTATTCCCGGCAATCCGGACAGGAACCGCGATTCGTCCGCGTTTTCATAGCGCGCAAGCAAACGTTTCCCGGTTCCTTGTATGAACAAGTTTAACAGATTCCGCCGTCCTTGTCAATCTTTTTTGTCGGATTCGCTCATAGAAAGTACGCGGATACAGTCGCTTGTCAGGTTGCGCGAATTGAACCCTTCGCCTGTCCCGCTCCCCTTTCAGGGACGAGGGAACAATGTTTGAAAGCGCCTTCCCCGTCGGACGGAGAAAGCGCTTTTATCGTCCCGTCGAAAACCGCGTTCCCGGAAAAACGGACAGCGTCAATAGGGAAAAACGGACGCGTCAATAGCCGACAATCAGGCCCTTTTCCATGGCGTAAAAGCTGTTCAGGCCCCGGCACGACATGATTTCCACGCTCTTGACGGGCAGTTCCTTCAAAATTGCCTCTTTGAGCTTCACCGCCCCCGCCAGATTCTCACAGTGATGAATCATCACCGTCGCCCCGGTGCAGTCCTTGCTGACCCGCATAATGTCAATCATGCCCCTATGCGTTTTGGTCTCGCCCCGCGCCTTGTCAACCACCTGTATGCTTCCCTGAGACGTGCCAATCGCTATGACGTGAATGCCCAGCGTATGCAGGAGCGTCCCCACCAGCGGACGCATACGCCCGTTCTTGATGAGGTTGTCGTAGTTTTCCAGCGTGAACACCGTGCGCAGAGAGGCCTGATAGACGCGCAGTTCCGCGCAGATTTCTTCAAAATGTTCGCCGTCGGGGTCGGCTTCCATAAGCTCTTTAGCGCGGCGGACTAACAGGAACGGTACGCCCGCCGTGGATTTGGAGTCAATCACGCAGATTTGTTTGTCGGGATGGTCTTCCAGACACAGTTCCCGGCCCGACACGGCGGAATTATAACTCCCGGAAAGCGCGCTGGAAATCGTGAAGCAAATGGACTTATCGCCCTTCTCAAAGGCCCGGGCGTAAGCCGCCGGGGACGGGCAGGCGCTGGAGGACGGGCCTTTCTCGTCCCGCATGGCTTTCAGGAGTTCGGGAACGCGCAGGTCGTCATTGTCGACGAACTCCCGCGCCCCCACGCGCAGACGTAACGGCGCCGTCTCAAAACGCACGCTGTCGCTGACAAAATCGCTCCGCCGGAGGTCGCAGGTGCCGTCGCTGACAAGATTCCACATTATTTTACGCCCCTTATTTGGTGATTTATGAAACCATGTGACATGATACAATAAACCTTTCCGTTTGTCAATGCCCGCGCCGGATTTTTATTCGCCGCCCGTACCGAAAACGGCCCGTCCCGCGCAGGCCGCGACGGGACAGGCTAGGAGGTGAGGATTATTCGAAAGCAACGCCGTCATCAAAGATATTGTTCGGAAGAGCTTTCCACACTTCATCCGGCGCGCTGAGGCGCTCCAAACTGGGACAGGCGGTAAACGCGCCCTCTTTGATTTTCACCGCGCTGGACGCAATAGAGACGCTTACCAACTCGGTGCAATCATTGAACGCGTATTCGCCGATTTCCAGTACGCTCTCGGGAATGGAAACGCTTTTCAGGTGTATGCAGTGGGCGAAAGCGTAATCGCCGATAGTGATTAAATTGTCCGAAAGCGTGACGCTCTTCAACGCGGTACACTCATAAAAAGCGCAGTTGCCTATGGTTTTCACGCTGTCCGGGAAGCTCATGTAGTCCAGATTTTTGCATTGCCGAAAAGCGTTTTCTCCGATGGTTGTCACGCCGTTTGGAATGATAATGCTTTCAAGGCTGGCGCATTCCTGAAAAGCGGCTTCACCGATGGTCGTCACGCTGTTTGGAATCTTTACGCTCTTCAAATTGCCGCATTGCCAAAAGGCGCCTTTGCCGATGGTCGTCACGCCGTTTACGATTGTGACATCTGTCAAATTGCTACAGAGAGAAAAAGCGCCTTCGCCGATTTCCGTCACGCTACCCGGAATCGTAACGCTTTCAAGAGTGGTACATTCTTGAAAAGCGTATTCGCCGATGGTTGTCACACTGTTTGGAATCTTTACGTTCTTCAAATTGCCGCATTTCAAAAAAGCGCCTTTACCGATTTCCGTCACGCTACCCGGAATCGTAACGCTTTTCAAATTGCTACAGTTATAAAAAGCGTATCTTCCAATGCTCGTGAGTTGGCCTTCGGGAAGTTCGACGCTTTCCAGACGCGTACAACCGGCAAACGCATTTGCGCCAATATGAGTAACGTCGGATGTTATGCGGACACGAACAATCTGTTCCCTGTACTCATACCACGGCATATCGGGATTCTCATCCTCGTAATCGTGCATAGCGCCGTAGTTTTCGTCAGGGCCGTTATCTACAACTTCAATGAGCAACTCATATTCTGCCGGGTCGCTGCCGTAGTACAAGCTCCAAAATACGTTCAAGCCGCAACTGCCCCCGCCGACGGGTTCAGGGCCTTCCGGCTCGTCCGGCGCTTCCTCTTCGTCCGCTTCTTCCGTATCTACCGGCTGTTCCTCCGGCGGTATGTCCGGTTCCGCTACGGGCACAGGTTCGGGTTGCGGGCGCACAATGAGACATACGGCTACAATCGCAATCGCCAGCAGAGCGACAAGCGCGGGAATCCATTTCGGGCGTTTCGGTTTCGGTTTGGGAATCGCCTTTTCCAGCGCGTCGCGCAGTTCCTCCATAGTCTGGTAGCGCTCTTCCCGGTGCAAGGCCATTCCCTTACGGAGAACGTCGCCCAGCGAACCCGGTACGGACAACAAAACTTCCGGCTCCCGGGTTTCGCTTGAACGGCTTTGAGAATCGGGCGGTTTCTGTCCGGTCATGCAGTAGATAAACGTCGCGCTCATGGCGTAAACGTCTGTCCATGGGCCGATTGAACCTTTAAAAGTACCCTGTTCCGGCGGCGCGTAGCCCGGCGTCCCGACAGGCCGCGATTCAACGCTGACGTTCGGCGCGGAATCCCGCGTACCCAAGTCTTTCGCCGCGCCGAGGTCTAAGAGCCATACTCTTTCCTTGCCGCCCTTTATCCGCCCAATCATGATGTTATTCGGCTTGATGTCGCGGTGAATCACGCCTATCTCGTCTTCTCCCTCTATTTGTAACCTGTGCGCTTGCGCGAGGGTATCCATGACGGGGGAGAGTAAGCGGAAACATTCGCTTGCGCTCATGGGGCCTGTATGCCGCAGACGTTGCGCGAGCGTTTCGCCCTCCACGTAGTCCATGACGATGTAAGTCGTTTCGTTGTCGTCGAAATACTCCCGCACGGGCACAACGCCGGGAATGCCGTAAATTTTCGCCAGTTTTTCCGCTTCCCGGAGAAAACTCTCCCTTGCGCGTTCCTGTTCGTACACGGGTACGAGCCACTGCGCGGAGACGCCGTCCGCGTCGCGCCGGGCGTCGCGCTGTGGCATACACTCTTTGATTGCCACGCGCAAGCCGAGATGTTGGTCTAAGGCCACGTAGGTAATGCCGAAGCCGCCGCGCCCCAGTACGCGCCCGACGACGTATTTTCCGCCATTGAGGACGCTACCCGGCGGCAGGGCGTCATTCGGGGGCTTGTACTTGTCCGCGTCGAAGCCGCAGTACGGACAGACGCCGCCGCCGTCCTTCAACTCCCGCATACAGTTGATACAACGCATTCCATCGCCTCTTTTCCATGACGTTACAAGGGACAAACCTATTATATACTCGCGCTAGACGGTAATCAAGGCTTTCATCGCGTCAAATTTGCCCTGACCGATTCCCGATACCCGCATCACGTCTTCCGGACGCGCAAAGGGGCCGTGCTCCTCCCGATAAGCGATAATGCGTCCGGCGAGGGCGTCGCCGATACCGGGCAGGGCGCAAAGCTCCGCCAAGTCCGCCGTATTGAGGTTTACGCGTCCTTGCGCGTCCCCGGACGGCGTAGCGGACGGCGTGACGGCGGGCGTACCGGACGGAATGACAGCATAGAGCGCGGCGTCAGCGTTCGCGGAAACGTCGCCCGGGTTGCCGGACGCGCTCCCGGCGTCGGGGACGGATTCCGGCGCGGCGGACACGCTCTCGGCGTCAGCGGACGCGCTTTCGGCGTCGGGGACGGATTCCGGCGCGGCGGACACGCTCTCGGCGTCAGCGGACGCGCTTCCGGCGTCGGGGACGGATTCCGGCGCGGCGGACGCGCTTCCGGAATCGCCGGACGGGAGACGGTTTGACGCCGTGCGGACGCTAATCCCGCGTTCGGGCGCGGGCCGTTCCCGCAGGGCGAACAGGACGCAGAGAAACGCCGCCGTCAGCCCCAGCAGAATCCATTCTCCATAATTTACCGCTTTGTTTATCTTTTGTTTCTTTTTCATGCTTGAACTCCCCCATTTTTTTTGTTATACTGTACCCCAACATAGGCGCGGACTATCCCGCGCACGGAAAACGGGAGGGACACGATGAACTCATATCGGAAAATACAACGTCTGTCCGGCGGGAAAACCCGGTTTTTCACGCTCCTTTTGGCGTTGGTTCTGACGCTGGCGCTTTTGCCGTCATGGGGACTGGCCGAAGAGGTTCAGGTTGTTGCGGCGCCGGACCCCAATATTCTGGCGCAGGGCGCGCTGCTGGTGGACATGAAAACCGGGAAAATGGTTTACGGCAAAAACGAACACGCGGAACTCTACCCCGCAAGCCTGACCAAAATCATGACCGCGCTTCTGACGCTGGAGGCCATTGACACCGGAAAACTGACGTTTGACCAGAAAATCACCGCCGGGCCAATCGTGAACACGTTGCCCGCTGACGGCAGTACCGTCGGACTGAAAGAGGGCGAGGTCATGACCGTGCGGAATCTGCTGGACTGTCTGCTGATTCCGTCGGCGAATGAGGCGGCGTGCGTGCTGGCGGTCGCGGTCTCCGGCTCCGTGGACGCGTTCGTAGACGCGATGAACAAGAAAGCGTCGGCGTTAGGCTGTCAGAACACGCACTTTGTCAACCCCCACGGACTGCATGACCCCGGTCATTACACGTCCCCGTGGGATATGTACCTTATCACCACCGCCGCGATGAAATACCCGACGTTCATGGTTATCTGCGACACTGACCGGGTGGTCGTCCCCGCCACGAACCTGAGCAAAGAACGGGCGTTGCTGAATACGAACTACCTCATTTGCAACCGCCGGATACCGGACTACAAGAATCCGGAGGCGCACGGCGTCAAGACGGGTTCGACGAGCCAATCGGGACATTGCCTCGTATCGACGGCGCAACGCAACAACAAACATTTCCTCAGCGTCGTGATGGGCGCGGAACGCGTACAGGAAGGCAAGCGGACGATTATCCGGAGTTTCTCGGAGACGACGCGCCTGTTTAATTGGGGCTTTGACAATTTCCGCTACATGGATTTGCTCGACGACGGCGAACCGATTGACGAAATTCCCGTGGAACTGTCGAAAACTGACCACGTGACGGCGGTCGCGGGCGGTTCGCTGGAAGCGCTGGTTCCGGCGGGAATGAAAAAAGACCTCGTAGAACGTACCGTTCATCTGGACGGCGACAAACTGGAAGCGCCGATTGAGGAAGGGCAGAAATTAGGAAGCGTCACCGTGAGTTACAACGGCGTGGAGTACGGCGCGGTAGACCTGATTTCGTCCCACGCGGCGGAGCTGTCGAAGTTCCTGCAAGTGGAGAGACAAGCCCTAGAGTTAGCGCAAAACAAACTGGTATGGGCCGGGGCGGGCGTTGTCGGCGTCGCGGTCGTCGCCCTGCTGATTCGCAACGCGATGAAAAACCGCCGCCGCTCGAAAGGCTCCGGTTTCAGCGGCTACAACGGACGCTGATTCTCCCGGAATCCCCTGTCATTCGGAGTTTGCGTTTAATGTCCTCGCTTTACGAAGAACCCCCCTAAATCCCCCCTTTTCAGGGGGGACTTACGAAATTTGAAAGCG
>JAFSOM010000224.1 GCA_017447005.1 Oscillibacter sp. | reverse complement strand
GGGGGGGCACGAAAACAACCCCCACCCGGCCCTATCGGGCCACCCTCCCCCAAAGGGGGAGGGCTTTGGGCGCTCTAACCGCACAGAAAGCAAAATCTAAGACGGAACGCCGCTTTCTTGAGAAAGGAATCCGCTTTCATGAATCAGACATACACACTCCGCAATCTCGCCGCCGTACTGCTGGGCCGCCTCCGCTTTATCGTGATTTGTACGCTTCTCACCGGCGTCGCGGCGTTACTGCTCGCCCGGTTTTGGATACCCTACCGTTACGAGGCCTACGCGTCCATGTACGTGCGCAACAGCGGCGTGACGGCGGCGGAACTCGACCGCACCGGGAACGTCAATATGAACGACCTGAACGCGTCCAAGTCGCTGGTGAGCACGTATATCGCCGTGCTGACCAGTCAGACGGTGATGAACGAGGTCTCGCGCCAGCTCTACGCCACGCTGGACGAGGATACCTTGCGGGAGGCGTTCCCGAATGCCACTCCCGACAATCCGCCGAACGTGCTGAAATGTATCAAGATGTCGGCGGTGAACTCCACGGAAGTGATGAGAATCACGGCGAACACGCGCAACCCGGAGGTATCGGCGCGGATTTGCAATATCCTTGTGGGAATCGCGCCGGAATCGCTGATACGCGTCGTAGGGGCGGGTTCCGTGGAAGTTATCGACGAGGCCGCGCCGATTTACAGGCCCGTGTCGCCAAGTCTGCCGCTCTTTACGCTTGTCGGCTTATTCGTGGGGCTGTGCCTGTCCGTGCTGACGGTTCTGCTCTTCGACTTCTTCGACGATACCGTCAAGGACGCGGAAAAGCTCTCCAATATGTTTTCGCGGCCCATTCTGGGAGAAATTCAGAGCGCCGATACGGACGAAAAGGAATCCTTCCCTTCCAAAGTGCAAACGTTCTGGCGGGGCTTCGCGCCGATAAAGCGTAAGAAACGGCGCGACCGTAACGCCCCGTATAAGCGTGACCCCAACAGCGGCGCGTCCCGACGCTCCCGCCGGAAACTTATCACGGACGAAAACATCCCCTTCAATATCGTGGAAGGCTATAAATCCATCCGCACGAACGTGGTATTTTCTCTGGGCACGGCGCGGAGTAAAACGATAGTGGTATCGAGCGCGGCGCCGCACGAGGGCAAGTCCACGACCGCCGCGAATATCGCCTTAGCGTTCGCGCAGATTTCCAAGCGCGTACTGCTGATTGACGCCGACATGAGAAAGCCCGTCATGCACCGCACCTTTACAGCTGATAACAGTACGGGCCTGTCAACGCTCATCATCTCCCTGTCGACGATGGAGGATTCCATACGGCGTCATGTCATGGGCGATTTGGACTTGTTGCCGTCGGGACCGCTCCCGCCGAATCCGTCGGAGCTGTTATCGTCGGCGCAGTTCCAGAGTATGCTTGAACGCCTGTCGGAAAAGTACGACTATATCATCATCGACACGCCGCCGATGAACGTCGTCAGCGACGCCATGTCCATGCAGGGCGTAGGCGGGATTCTGCTTGTCGTGCGTTACGCGCAGGCCACGTATGAGGACTTAGCCGAAACCATGAAAAAAATTGACCTGTCCGGCGCGAATATGCTGGGCTTCGTCATCAACGACGTGGAACGTCATCCCGCCGGATACTACCGCTACAACCGTTACGGGCGCTACGGTTACTACGGCTACGGCTACTACGGCTACGGACGGCGCCGCAATCACGCCGTGAACCCCGTCGCCGTGACGGACGCCGCGCCCGTCGGCGACGCGCCGCAACCGTCCGACGCCGACGCGCAAGGCGTAACGCGCAACGCGTTCGACGCCGACACGCGCAACGGCTTCGGCGCGGACGCGCAAGCCGCTTTCGACGCCGACACGCGCAAAGCGTTTAACGCGGACGCGCAAAGCGCTTTCGACGCCAACGCACGGCGCGTATTTGAGGCGAACACGCGCAAGCCGTCCGCCGCCGCGAACCCCGTCGCGCCCGCCGACGCCGTCCCCGCCGACGATACCGCCCTCTTTGACGCGTTGATTGCCCCTTCCCCCCAACCGCAAAACCCTTCGTAACGAAAGGCGCCGCCTATGACGGATTACCATTGCCACATCTTGCCGCGTATGGACGACGGCC
This sequence comes from Oscillibacter sp., assembly GCA_017447005.1. Classification (GTDB taxonomy): domain Bacteria; phylum Bacillota; class Clostridia; order Oscillospirales; family Oscillospiraceae; genus Oscillibacter. The sequence goes on along the minus strand of JAFSOM010000224.1, from coordinate 598 downwards.
CCAAAGACCTCGATATGTCCCTCGCTATGATACAATTGATGATGGCGCAGGGCGTCGACCGCATTGTCGCCACGTCCCACTTTTACGCCCACCGCGAAAAGAGCGTCTACGACTGGTTACAGCGCCGTCAGGACGCTTTCGCGCAAATCGCCGACGCCGATTTGACCATGCCCTATATCCACCTTGGCGCGGAAGTCGCCGTAGAACACGGTTTGAGCCGTCTTCCCGGCGTCCATCAGCTCACTTTGGGCGACACCCCTTATATCCTCTTGGAGTTGCCCTACGCCCCGTTCGGCTACTGGATGCTGGAGGAGATTTACGACCTTTGTCAGCGTTACGGCCTCATGCCCGTGCTCGCGCATATCCACCGTTACGCCCATTTCTGTACGCGCGCGCAAATGGAGGAGATTTTGCAGACCGACGCCGTATTCCAGATGAACATTGAGGCCTTCCGGAATTTCCACGAACGCCGTTTTGTGATGTCGCTGATTCGCCGGGGCTGTCCGTACGTGCTGGGCAGCGACGCGCATAATATGACCTCCCGCCGTCCGGAGTGGGATAAGTTACGGCGGAAAGTCCGCCCGGAGATTCTAAACCG
>JAFSOM010000223.1 GCA_017447005.1 Oscillibacter sp. | reverse complement strand
TTGGTCAACGACCGGAAGCGGCGCGTTGGCTCAGGTTGCCGCGCTTTCTATCAATGGAGAGCTTCATAACTGGTTGCTGACTAATTATTTGCCCTCCATTTCAAATCGTTCCGCTTAAATGTTCAACCGCTCAGGTGGAAAAATTTCAGGAGACCGTTAAAATTGCGGTCTCCTGATTCCGTCAGTCCTGTTCGCGCAATGCGGGGCGGGGAATGTCCAGATACTCCAACAAGGCGCTTTCCAAAATGCGGGAATAGTTCGCGTGATTCCGTTCCGCCGCTTCTTTGAGCCATGCGGGGATTGTAACGTTGGTTTTCACTCTGCGGTTGTCCAGTTCGTTACGGATAATCGAGGGGAAAACCGTCACAGGGGAGATGAGATACCCGGCGGCGGTTTCCGGGTCAACGGCGGGATGTTCGCTGGGGGCGGGAATCGGTTCCCCGTCCTTTTCCATTCCGTAAAGGTGCAGGCCGAGCGCGTCCGCCGCCGCTTGACGCGCCTCCTCAAATGTTTCCCCATAACTGACGCAACCGGGAATGTCAGGGAAATACACGGAATATCCGTCCTCTCCCGGCTCAAAAACCGCCAAATAAGTGACTTTTTTCATCGTATTCGCTCCTTCCTCGTCAAGGCGGGGCCGGGGCTTATTTCAGCCCCGCCTGTTTCATAATGCTGTTCAAGGTTCCGGGCTTCAAATCCCCGCCGTGTTTTGAAACTGTGACTGTTCCCGGCTTATCCTTGTTTTTCAACTGCATATGGGAGCCTTTTGTCCGTCCCGGGACAGGTTTCCATCCGTCAGCCGCAAGGATTTTCAAAACCTCTCTGACCGTCATGCCCTCCCCTCCTTACAGCTTAATTATACGCCTAAATTATGCGTATGTCAAGCCCTTTTTGAAGAAATTTTTTAGGTTCCGACAAAAAAAGACAGCCGCCGCCGTTCGCCATTACGGAACATCCGCTTCTGAAACCGCGCAAGGACAACTACCAGAGCTTTATGCCGCGCCTGTGTATGGACGGCATTACGCTGACGGGCGTCCGGGCGGCTGAATCCGTGCAACGCCTCCAGTACATGGCGAATATGAAGCTGGGCGGGAAAGGCATGACCCACCGTCGCCAAATTTTCCCGATTTACGATTGGACGACCAACGACGTATGGCTTTATCTGCGCGATGAGGGAATAGAGATTCCAAAAATCTACTTCTACCTCTGGCAGACGGGCACGACCCGGAATCAGTTGCGGGTGTCGCAGTTCTTTTCCGTGGACACGGCGAAAAGCCTTGTTCAGATGAACGAGTATTACCCGGACTTGATGGAACGGATAATACGTCGGGAGCCTAACGCGTATCTGGCGGCTTTGTACTGGGATTCGGAGATGTTCGGACGGCGCACACGCGCCCGCAAAGAGGCCGAAAAGGACGCCGCGCCGAAAGACTACAAGGCCTTGCTTATGGAGATGTTCGCGGATATGCCGCGATATTTCAACACGCCGCGCAAACTGTATATCGCCAAGCGGTACCGTAGCCTGTTCCTGAAAATCAGCCTGTTCGCCACGGAAAAGGACTACCGGCTGATGTACGAGGCCCTGATACGCGGCGCCCCGAAACTCCGGTCATTCCGCGCCCTGTACCAGAGGATTTTCAGCCGCTACGTCCATGAGGCGAAAGCGGAAACGGGAGGGGGCGGCGCGGAATGAGCGATGCGAAACTGACCGCGCCGCTTTCCACATTGCAATGGATAGAGCGCGATAAGCTGAAACCGAACGATTATAACCCGAATAAAGTCAGCGCGGAAAACCTGAAACTGCTGACCCGTTCCATATTGGCGAACGGGTGGACCCTCCCGGTGGTAGTACGGCCTGACTTGACCATCATCGACGGCTTTCACCGTTGGACGGTAGCCGGAGAGGAGCCGTTACGCTCTATGCTTGACGGCAAAATTCCCGTCGTGATAGTCCGCCACGCGGACGAGGCCGGGGACATTTACGGCACGATTACGCATAACCGCGCAAGAGGAACGCACCTGTTGGAGCCGATGAAAGCCATTGTGAAGCGTCTGCTCGCGCAGGGAAAGAGCGTGGAGGAAATCGGGAAACAGCTTGGCATGAAGCCGGAAGAGGTCTTTCGACTGTCCGATTTCTCCCGCGAGGACTTTCTCAATATGATGATTCGGGGCCGCGACGAATACAGCAAGGCGGAGATGTTCGCCACCATTTGACGCCGGATACCGCGCCTCTCCGCGTCCGTCTGAGGGCGTTTTGCAGGTCAGGCGGGTAAAGACTCGCCCTAGGCCGGAAACGCCGACAGAGGGCGCGGAGCGGCGATTCCGTGGTCGTCTGGGGGGAGTTCGCCTGAGGGTAGGTAGAGACCCGCCTAAGAGCGAAAACGCCGGAAACGGAGCCGTATAAAATATAACGGAGGAAATAGTCATGAAAGACTGTGCGCAAGAGTGGGTAAAAGCGAATCTGTCTGACAGCGCGGACACCGAGATTCCGCTGAGCGGGCAATCGGTCGTTCTGTACCTTTGCCCGCGTGACCGGACAAAAGCGTGGACAAGCGACATCGGAAGTCTGTAGGTCGGGTACAAATCGGAAGAAGCGAAAGAGGCGGACACGCTGTTCTGGGGAAGCGCGTTTGGCATTGACAGTTCCTTTGACGGCGTGAAGTTCGAGGACATCCTGAAAGATTATGAGGTCTGTTTCGCCACCGTGCCGCCGCTGGAAGTCGGGCGTTTCCCGTCTCCGCTGGGCATTTCGCATGAACAGAGGGAAACGAACTACCGCGCCCATATCAACCGGGTTCTTGACAGCTTGAAGTAAGGCCAATAGAGGCCATCTGAGCGCGTTTTGGCGTCAAGACGGGTAGGAACTCGACAGGAGGCGGAAACGCCGACAGAGGGCAAGGAAACGCCGGAACGAGGCTTTTGTCCCGTTTCCTGCGAAACAACTCAAATCAGGGAGGTTCAGGAAGTTAAGGAGTTGAGATTATGCCGAGAGCGCGAAGTCCGAACAGGGAGCTTGCGTTTCAATTATGGGCGGAAAGCGGAGGAAAACGCAAATTAACGGACATTGCGGAGCAAATCGGCGTCACTCCTGAACAAGTGCGGAAATGGAAGTCCGCGGGCGGAAATGGAAGTCCGCGGACGCGTGGGAAAAGGTAACGTTACCAAACGGGAAAGGTAACGTTACCAATCGCGTACCCAAACGAAAACGAGGCGCGCCCGCAAAGAACAGTAACGCGGTCGGCAATTCCGGCGGCGCGCCCGTCGGCAACGTCAACGCGCTTAAACACGGCGGCTACTCGCCCGTCTACTGGGACACGCTGACGGAGGAAGAAAAGGCCTTGCTGGAAAATGCGGAACCGGACAGCGAAACGCTTCTGCGGGAGGAAATCGAACTGCTGTCCATTCGGGAGCGGCGCATTATGAACCGTATCCGGGAATACGCGGAGGCCAAAGGCGGACAGCTACTCGAAAGCGTTATCCGAAACGAGGAAAAGCGGGAGTTTGACAGTCCAGAAGATAAAGCCCTTTTTGAATCAATGCAACGCGCCAAGATTGAAAGCGGAAATCTCTTGCCCGGGCGTAAGTACAACGTAAGCACGCGAACGGAAGCCGCGCATAACGTAATTCACCGTCTGGAGGAGGCGTTGACCCGGATTCAGGCGCAAAAGCAGCGTTGCATTCGGGCTTTGACGGAACTGCGGCAAAATGTGACCGAAGGCGGGGAGATTGATGAAAAGGTCAGACAGGAAGTGGAGGCGGCTATCAGGAATGCGCGGGACAGCGTCGGAGGAACGGGAAGCGACGATTCAATTTCTCATAAATCGTCCGGTTGACTACGCCCGTATGGTCGGCTTTACGAAACTGACCGAATTGCATAACCGTTGGATAAAAGACATGGTATCCGGCGAGGGAGACAGAACCTTGCAGGCTCATCGCGGCGCGTACAAGACGACGGGCGTATCCGTGGCGTTGGACGATATTATGATTCTGTTCCCAAATGTCAAAATCGCGTTCTTTCGGAAAACGGACAATGACGTGAAGGAAGTGGTGTCGCAGGTTCGACGGATTCTGGAACATCCGGTCACGCGGGAGTTGTCGCGCCGGATATGGGGCGTACCGTTGCGCGTGGTCAAGGCTACGGCGACGGAAATCAACACGAACCTTACCAACGACCCGCGAGGAACGCCGCAACTGACCGGAATCGGCACGGGCGGAAGTCTGACCGGAAAGCATTTTGACCGTATCTTTACGGACGATGTGGTCAACGTGCAGGACAGGGTTTCCCGCGCCGAACGCGACCGGACGAAACTGTTTTATCAGGAGCTTCAAAACATCCGCAATCGCGGCGGACGCATTTTCAATACGGGTACGCCGTGGCACGTTGAGGACGCGTTTTCCATTATGCCGCCGCCGGAGAAATTCGACTGCTACAGTACCGGGCTGATTTCGGACAGCGAATTGAAAGACATCCGTTCGTCCATGTTGCCGTCGTTGTTCGCCGCGAATTACGAGTTGCGGCATATCGCCTCCGAGGACGTGATTTTCACAGACCCGCAAACAGGCGCGGACCCGGCGAACGCGGAACAGGCTAACGTTTGTCACGTGGACGCGGCTTACGGCGGCGGAGACGGCACGGCCTTTACGATTTGCCGAAAGTACAAAGGCAAGTATTACGTTTTCGGGAAGCTCTGGCAAAAGCACGTTTCCGAATGCCTTAGGACTTGCGCAAAAATAAAACAATCACGTAGGAATTATCGCACAGGAAAGAATCAGCGATTGAGAGTGGAAATCACATAATTCCAGTCTCCGAGATGAATGTCATGAATGACCGGGAGAGCGGCAAAGCGTTTGTC
>JAFSOM010000222.1 GCA_017447005.1 Oscillibacter sp. | reverse complement strand
GTTCCATTGTCCCGGCGGAGCTGGATTACGCCAAATCCTCCCTCGGCGTCACCGACACATACGCCGATTACCGCGAAATGCTCGCCAAAGCCGATATTGACGCCGTCGCCATTGTAACAACGTCCTCGGAGCACTGCTGGCAGATTGAAGCCGCGCTTGACGCCGGAAAGCATGTCTTTTCCGAAAAGCCCTTGGGCGTTGACGTGGCGCAGTGCAAACAGGCGGAAGCCGCCGTTGAGCGTCACCCCGATTTGACGTTCATGCTCGGATTCATGCGCCGCTATGATAAATCCTACGCCTACGCCAAAGAAAAAATTGACGCCGGGGCAATCGGGACGCCGTATCTTGTCAAGGCCACGGGCGTCGACCCGGAAGCGCTCGTATCTGGGGCCATTCGTTTCGCCAAAACGTCCGGCGGTATCTTCCTCGATATGGCGATTCACGATATTGACCTTTGCCGCTGGTTCCTCGGCTCAGAGGCGACGGAAGTTTACGCGATGGGCGCGACGTTCAAGCACCCCGAATTTAAGGACGCCGGGGACGACGAAACGGGCGTCGCCGTCTACAAGTTCGCAAACGGCGGTATGGCTATGGTTCACGTGGGACGCACGGCGCCTTACGGCTACCACGTCGAGACGGAGATTGTCGGCACGGATGGCAGTATCCGCATTTCCGCTATCCCCGAAAAGAATCAGGCGCAGTTGTACGTGACCGGCGGCGTCGTGACGGAATGCGTCGGCTCGTTCCCCGAACGCTTTCAGGACGCCTATCTGACCGAAATGGAAGAGTTCATTGATTGTATCATGACGGGCCGTCAGCCGGGCGTCAACGTCTACGACGGCACGAAATCCACCGCTATCGGCTACGCCACTACGGAGGCGTGGAAAACCGGAAAGATTGTCAAAATTTCCTGACGCCCTCCCGCTTTCCTATGAAGGATTCCGGGCCGTCTCAGGAATGGGAGGAAAGGCCATGCGCGCTATCATTACCGTACTCGGACAGGACAAAGTCGGCATTATCGCCGCTATCTGCACTCTGCTGGCTCAAAACAACGTCAATATTCTGGACATCTCCCAGACGATTCTGCAAAGTTCCTTCACCATGGTCATGGCGGTGGATTTGAGCGCGTCGCGTCTGGCGATTGGCGAACTGCGCAACGAACTGGACGCGCTCGGCGCCTCTCTCGGTATGTCCATCCGTATCCAGCGCGAGGAGCTTTTCGACGCCATGCACCGCATTTGAGGAGGGGACGTATGCTGAATCAAAAGGAAATCCTCTCCACCATTGAAATGATTGCCCAACAGCATTTGGACATTCGTACCATTACCATGGGAATTTCCCTGCTGGACTGCGCCGACCCGTCCGCCGAACGCGCCTGCGGGAAGATTTACGACAAAGTCACGCGCTGCGCGGAAAATCTGGTTTCCGTCGGGGAGGACATTGAGCGGGAATTTGGCATTCCGATTGTCAACAAGCGCATTTCCGTGACGCCCGTCGCGCTGATTGCGGCGGCAAGCGCTACCGACAATTACGCGCCGTTCGCTGACGCGCTCGACCGCGCCGCCTTCGCGACGGGCGTAAACTTTATCGGCGGTTTCTCCGCGCTGGCCCATAAGGGCATGAGCCGCGCCGATGAAATTCTGATACGTTCCATTCCGGAGGCGCTGTCGCATACGGAACGGGTATGCGCGTCGGTGAACGTCGGCTCTACGCGGGCGGGAATCAATATGGACGCCGTGCGCCTGATGGGGGAGATTATCACGCAAACGGCGCGGGCCGACGCTGACCGCGACGGTCTGGCCTGCGCGAAACTCGTGGTTTTCTGCAACGCCGTGGAAGATAATCCGTTTATGGCTGGGGCGTTCCACGGCGTCGGCGAGACGGATAAAGTCATCAATGTGGGCGTATCGGGGCCGGGCGTGGTTCGCCACGCGATTGAGGCGGTGCGCGGCGCGCCTCTCGACGCGTTGGCGGAGACCGTCAAAAAGACGGCGTTCCGCGTGACGCGTGTCGGACAGCTCGTCGCGCAGGAGGCAAGCCGCCGTTTGGATACGCCATTCGGCATTGTGGACTTGAGCCTAGCGCCCACGCCCGCCGTCGGGGACAGCGTGGCGCGGATTCTGGAGGAAATGGGCTTGGAAGTCTGCGGAACCCATGGCACGACCGCCGCGCTTGCGCTCTTGAACGACGCCGTGAAAAAAGGCGGCGTGATGGCTTCGTCCAGCGTGGGCGGATTGTCCGGCGCGTTCATCCCCGTCAGCGAGGACGAGGGCATGATTGCCGCCGCGAAATCCGGGACGCTTTGCATAGACAAACTGGAAGCCATGACTTGCGTGTGTTCCGTGGGACTTGACATGATAGCCGTCCCCGGCGACACGCCCCCCGAAACCATTGCCGCGATTATCGCAGACGAGGCCGCCATAGGCATGATAAACCAGAAAACAACCGCCGTCCGACTTCTTCCCGCGCCCGGTCGGAACGTCGGCGACATGATTGAATTGGGCGGCCTGTTGGGAAGCGCCCCCGTCATGCCCGTACACCGCGAATCAAGCGCGGACTTTATCCGGCGCGGCGGACGCATTCCGGCGCCGCTCCACAGTCTGCGCAACTGACGCCCCGCCCTCTCCCGCATTGCGGAAGGGGGCTTTTCAGCGCAATCTTCACATAAAGCCTTCCCTCCCGCCCGTCAAGGAACTTTCGCGGGTTCCGTTTTGACGGAGAGAAACGCCCGGGTTTTGAAGTCTGTACTAAAAATACAGTTATTGAACTATCGCTACACAATTCCGTAAAACGCTTGCTTTTTCGAGAGAAACTGATAAAATAAGCGCGATTCTCAAATGATGAGTTTGAGCGAAATATGTTTCGGAAGGAACGTGGCGCGTATAAAGGCGCTTTTCGCCGATTCCAACCGGAATACGCCGTTCGCCTGACGCAGTTTGCGGAAATCCGAAACCATTTGTAGTTGCGGACAAAGGAGTAATGTTTATGAGAAGTCCCTATAAACGGGCGGGCGCGGCGCTGACCGTATTCGCCCTGTTGCTGACGTTGTTCCCGGCGCGGATGTCCGCCGCGGACAGTGAAAGCGTCCCCTCGGCGAGCGTCACGTTCACGTTCACGGATTCCGGCGTCACGGCGTCGGACGAGAGCGCGAGCGGGTACGAAATCGACGGCGCATCCCTGACCATCACGGCGGCGGGAACTTACGCCGTCACAGGCTCCTGTTCCGAAGGCAACGTTACCGTGAAAAAGAGCGTCACGGGCGTTATACTCATTCTGGATAATTTGACGCTTGCCTGTTCCACGACCGCGCCTTTGCTGTGCAAAAAAAGTACGGGCGTCACGCTCTGGCTCAACGGCGATTCGGCGCTGACCGACAACGAAAACCCGGACGATGAAAACTCCGAAGACGCGACGGTAGCGGACGCTTTTGAAGGCGCGGCGGTCAAGGTCAACAGCGAGAGCGCGTCTTTGCTTATCAAAGGCTCCGGCTCTCTGACGGCGGACGGAAGCGCCTGCAAAAACGGAATTAAAGCGGGTTCGACTTCTAGCATTACCGTCAGCGGCGGAACGTTGCATATCAAGGCGGCGAATAACGGTCTTGCCGCAGACGGCGCTGTTATTATCAAAGGCGGAACGCTGGATATTACCGCCGCGAATGACGGTATCAAAGCCTCCCCCGACGACGACGATACGGAATCCGCGGGCACGATTACCATTTACGACGGTAACATTACCGTTGACGCCGAAAGCGACGGAATCAACGCGGCGGGCGATATTACGATTTACGGCGGGACATTCGTCATTGACGCGCAGTCGGACGGCATTCAAACCGACGGCAATCTGACGATTTCCGACGGAACGTTCCATATCACAACGCTGAACGGCTACAACAGTTCCGGATTCGATTCCGATACGATGAGCTGTAAGGGCCTGAAAGCGTCCGCAAGCGACGACGATACGGACGACGCGAGCAATACCATTACAATTACGGGCGGCGCGTTCACGCTTAATACGGCGGACGACGCGATTCACTCCGACGCTTATATTGAAATTACAGGCGGGCAGTTTGCGATTCAGACGGGCGACGACGGCGCGCACGCCGACACATCCCTGATTCTGGGAACGAACGGCGGAACCGTGGCGCGTGACCCGGATATGACTGTCAGCAATAGTTACGAGGGACTGGAAGCCGGAACCGTCTATATTTATTCCGGACGGTATTCTGTCCGCGCCTCCGACGACGGAATCAACGCGGCGGGCGGCAATGGCGGCGAGAACGGTGGCTTTGACCCCGGCGGCGGTGGCGGAAACCATTTCAACCCGGGCGGCGGCGGCCCCGGCGGTCGGATGATGGGCGGCTTTAACGGAGCGCGTCTGTTCGCCGACAGCGACTACTCTATTAATATCATGGGCGGCAACGTCTACGTCAACGCGGACGGCGACGGCCTCGACTCCAACGGCGCCTTGACGCTTACGGGCGGTAACATTGAAGTCTGGGGACAGTCCAGCGGCGACAATGAGCCGTTAGACAGTGACGGAACGCTGACCGTAAACGGCGCGACGGTATTCGCGGCGGGCTGCGCCGGAATGGGCGTCGCCTCGCCCTCGAACGGAAGTCAGGGCTACACGTCCTACGGCGGGACAAGCGGCGGATTTGGCGGCGGCCCCGGCGGCTGGGGCGGCGGCTCCTCCAGCGCGTCCAGCATTTCCAGCGGCGCCCTTATTTCCGTAACGAACGGCGCCTCTACCGTCTATCAGGCCAGCGCGCCGAAAGCCGTCAGTTACGTGTTCTTCTCCTCTCCTGACGCCTCATCCAGTTACAGCATTTCGTCGGGAAGCGGCTCCGTCTCTTGTCAGTACGGCAACGACTGGACGCACTCATGGAATGACGGCGTTGTGACGACAGCCGCCACCGAAAGCGCGGCGGGCGTCCGGACTTATACCTGTTCCGTATGCGGCGCGACGGCCACGGAAACCATTCCGCAACTCGTCACGATTCCGGAGGATAGCGACGACAGCGGCGATACCGGAGATACGGGCGACAGCGGCGATAGCGAAACGGATACCGGATACGCGGTCACATTCGTGGCGGATGATTGCATTATCAACGTCTACTATACGCAGGACTACACGTCGCCGAGCGAAAGCGGCGTCAGCGCGACCGTCTCGCGCAGTTCGAGCACGGGACAGCCGGACAGTTCCGGCGACGGTCAGGTAAACTTTACGGTTGTTCCCGCCGACGGCTATACGGTAGAGGAAAGCAACATCAGCATTGAGGGGACTTACAAGAACCTCTAAGGCCCTTCCGACACCGGGCTTGATAATACGTGGAGAATTACGAAGATAGAAAGCGCCCTGACTGTCACGATTACCCCGTCGGAGAGCGACGG
>JAFSOM010000221.1 GCA_017447005.1 Oscillibacter sp. | reverse complement strand
TACCGTACAATTTTCGGAGACATGGGACACGCCCGCCCCTGAGGAAAATACGGAGGAGTACGCCTATCTGGTATCCGTGATTCAGGCTCTGCCGGACGGATACCGCAGGATTCTGGAACTCAAATGCGTGGAGGAAGCGACAAACCGTGAGATTGCCAAGCGCATGGGGCTGAACGAATCGACAGTGGCGTCCCGCGTTCAACGGGGGCGGGCCATGCTCCGGGAACGGCTGGAACGGGAGGGATTTTATGGCTGACCGTTTTGAATCCGCATTGCGCGGGGCGTTAATGGAAGCGAACCTGTCGCAATACCGCGACGTATTGGAGAGCGCGGAAAGCATACCCCCGGCATTTTCCCCGCGATACCGCCGGGAATGCGCGCGGATGTTGTCTGACCCGCTCGGATGGATGAAACGCAAACTCCGTCCGCTATGGAAAACGGCGCTCCGAAATGTCGCCTGTATCCTGCTGGCGTCCCTGATTGCGCTGGGGACGCTGATGGCGGCAAGTCCGACTGTGCGGGCGGCGGTATTGAACTGGCTGCGGGAGTTCCGGGACAACTTCGCAATCTACCGCACGGACGGCGGCGTTTCTTACGATACGGCTCCCGCATGGCGTCCCGGCTGGCTCCCGGAAGACGGATGGTCGCTGGATACGGTGGCCCCAAGAAACGGCGCTGTGGAGTGGCATTTTGAGCGCGGACAATCCCGGCTGACGTTCTACTGTTCCTACGTTGGCAACCGGGAGGGGATTTTTAACGAATCCATTTTGAACAGCGACACGGAAACGGCGCGGATGCCCGCTGTCGTTCACGGACGCCCGGCGGATTACTATGAGGGCGAGGTCAACTGCTTTCTTGTATGGCAGGACGAGGCGAACACGCTCTTTGGCCTGAGCGCGGACGGCGTGACCGGACGGGAAGTCATGGAACGTATCGCGGAAAGCGTCCATGCGGCGTCGAAAGCGTCGGCGGCGTATGAGTTGGAAATCCCGGACGGATGGGAGAAACTCAACGGCAAACAAATTGGCGGCGTCGGACGGGAAAATCTGCGGCGTAACGCGGACGGAGAGAGGATAGCGTTCCAGTACGCGCAAGACCCGCCCTGTCCGTTTCGCGTACCGCCGGGGACGCCGGAGGAAGTCAGCGTCAACGGGCTTTCCGCGCAATTTTGGAATGAAGAGCAGGACAGGCCCAGCGACCCGGTTGGACATATCATCGTCAACGGGGAAATCGTGGAAGGCGAACTGACGGAGGTGGACGGCGCGCCTATGGCGCAAATTGAAACGGGCGGAGTTACCGTCACATTCGGGGACGGGCCGCAAAGGCGATACGCGACGCTTACATGGACAGACCCAGATACAAACACGGCGTTTCATATCCGGGGGCCGCTGGACAAAGAAGCGCTGATTGAAATCGCGGAGCGCGTCCGCCGGATTCAGTAAATAATCTAAGGAGGAAACCATATGAAGCGAATGATATTCGCGGCGTTCGTTACGGCGCTGCTATCCTGCGTCCTGTGCGCGGGAGCGTCGGCGAAATACGAACTTATCGCGGAAGAACTGGCCGCTGTCGGGATGTTCCGGGGCACGGCGAACGGTTACGAACTCGACCGCGCCCCCACCCGAGCCGAAGCCGCCATTATGCTGACGCGTCTTTACGGCGCGGAGGATGAGGCTAACGCCGAATACGCCGCCGGGAAAATCGCGCATCCCTTTGAGGATGTCAGCGCGTATGCGTCGCCTTATGTGGCGTGGCTTTATACGAACGGCGTCGTCAAAGGCGTCACGGAAACGGCGTTCGATTCGCAACGCGCCTGTGGGCTTGCCAATTATACGGCGTTCCTTCTCCGTGCGCTGGGCTATCAGGACGGCGCGGATTTTCAGTATGCGGACGCGCTGTCGTTCGCGGAGGAACACGGAATAAAAACGTCCGACATTGCCGGGGAGCCGTTCACGCGGGACAATCTGGTTCTGATGACCTGTCGGGGGTTGGGCGCGAAACTCAAAGGGGAAGAAGGCCCGTTCGGAAAAATCCTGTCCGTCAAACTGTTAAGCGAGGGACGGCTTGACGGACAGAAAGCCGCCGCCCTACAGCGTTATGTGGACGCGTCGCGGAACGGACAAGATGAAATTCCGTCCTACGCCCTGCCGCGTGAACAAAGCGCCATGACGCGCTGGAAAGCGGTCGTAAGCGGGAGCAGTATTTCGTATGTATGCCGGGAACCGGACGCGGAGAAAACGTATGACGCCCTGCCGAATTACCGGGTGACTTCCCTGCCGGACAGTTTCACGCTGTCGGAATTGCGGGTGATCGGTCTTTTCACGCCGATAAACGACAAATCAAGAGTGCAATGGGAGTACCGGAAAGACGGCGCCCGCCTGACGTTCCAATGTCTGCATCCGGTCAAGAACTCTCCAAGTTACGGCTATCCCATACAAAACGGGCGCTTTGTCGATATTCAAGGCT
>JAFSOM010000220.1 GCA_017447005.1 Oscillibacter sp. | reverse complement strand
GGGTACCTGCGGTACGCGTCGGGAGAGGAAATGCCATGAAAGCGAAGAAAATTTTTTACTGTACGGAATGCGGCAACGAGACCGTGCGCTGGGCGGGACAGTGTCCGGCGTGCGGGGCGTGGAATACGGTCACGGAAGCGCCGGACAAATCAAAGTCCGCAGGGAAGCGCGTTTCCGCCGTCTCGACGGGAATCCGGATAAAAAAAGCGCGTCCGATGTCGGAACTGTCGGAGGAAGAGGAAGTCCGTTTCCCCACGGGCATGGGGGAGCTTGACCGGGTACTGGGCGGCGGCGCGGTGAAGGGTTCGCTTGTCCTGATAGGCGGCGCGCCGGGTATCGGAAAATCCACGCTGATGTTGCAGATTTGCGGGAAGCTGTGCGAGTTCTCCAAGGTGTTGTATGTATCGGGGGAGGAATCGGAGCGGCAGTTAAAGTTACGGGCGAAGCGGCTGAACGTGGAGCATGAAAATCTGTATGTCGTCTCCGAAACGGCGTTAGGCGACGTGCTGGAATGCGTGGAGGAGGAGAAGCCGGATATTCTGATAGTCGATTCCATTCAGACGTTATACAAGGAAGGCCTGGATTCGGCGGCGGGAAGCATGAGCCAAGTCAGGGAATGCGCGCTCGAGTTAATGCGGGTAGCTAAGGGACAGGACGTGACCGTGTTCGTCATCGGACACGTCAACAAGGAGGGCGGATTAGCCGGACCGCGTGTGCTGGAACATATGGTTGACTGCGTGCTCTACTTTGAGGGCGATAATCACACGTCGTATCGGATACTGCGGGCGGCGAAAAACCGTTTCGGGGCAACGAATGAAATCGGCGTCTTTGAAATGCGAGACGACGGCCTGACGGAAATCGGCGACCCGTCGGAAATTCTGTTGGCGGGGCGTCCGGAAAACGCGCCCGGAACGTGCGTGACTTGTATCATGGAGGGAGCGCGGCCCGTACTGGCGGAAATACAGGCGTTAGTAGTCACGTCGCCCGGGGGCAATCCGCGCCGGACAAGCAACGGCTTTGACTATAACCGGGCGGCGATGTTGCTGGCGGTGCTGGAAAAGCGCGGCGGTCTGCGCGTGTCGACTTGCGACGCCTATCTGAACATTGTCGGCGGGCTGTGGGTCGACGAACCCGCCGCCGATTTGGGCGCGGTTATCGCGCTGGCGTCAAGCTATCTTGACCGCGTCGTCTCGTCGGATTTGGCGGCGGTCGGCGAGGTGGGCCTGACGGGCGAAATCCGTTCCGTGGACAGGCTGGAACAGAGAATCGCGGAAATCCGGCGCCTAGGCTTCAAACAATGCGTGATTCCGGGGCGTCTGGCGTCGCGGCTGGGAGAGTTTCCCGGACTGCGCTTGCTTCCGGCGAAAAATGTCGGTGAGGCGATTCGAGCCGCGCTGGGCCTCCGGGAATGAAATGAATGCAGGCGCCGCCCGGAGACGGCAGTCCCACGCGGGACGCGCTTTCCAGAGAGCAAACGCCGTCCGATTGGTACGCGCAGGGACATAGGCAGGGAATCCAGCTCATAGGGCAGTCCTCCGTTTTCAAGACTTTCGGACAGTATTCCCACGCCACGCCGCTTTATGAGGCGGCGCGTTATTTTTCTTGCCTTTTGCGCCAAAGTCGGTTATAATGAACTCTCGTCAGAATCCTGACGGAAATGAGGTATCCGTATGAATTGCTTTCTAGTCGATTACGAGAACGTCCACGCAAACGGATTGAATGGGATTTCCGGCTTATCCGAAGAAGATACCGTTATCATTTTTTATTCCGAAAAGGCGGAAACCATGACATTCGGACTGCACCGGCGTCTGAATGAATCCAAAGCGCAAATTTCCTTTCAGCGCGTCTCCACAGGCGGGAAGAACGCGCTGGATTTTCAGCTTTGCACGTACCTTGGCTATCTGATTTGCCAGAACGCGCAATCTCTCGCCGCTTACTATATCGTCTCCGGCGATTCGGATTATGAGGCTTTGACCGTTTACTGGAAACGACATAATGTCAACGTCTCTTTAATTCCCGAAATCGCCGCCTTTTCCGCGCCTGTCAAAAGCCCGCCCGAATCCGCGAAAGAACCGTCCGCGCCCGTCTTGAAACCGTCCGAACAGACAACCGCGCCGACGGGAGACCTTTCAACGCAATTAAAAGCCGTTCTTCCCGCAAAGTATCACGCGCAAATTCCCGTTATCGCGGACATCATCCGGCGGTGCAAAACCCGGCAAAACGTACACACGGAACTTATGAGAACGTTTCATCAAGGCGCGGATACCAGCGTCCCGAAGGAAATTTATCAGTCTGTCAAGCCTCTTGTTCCCGGCGAAGCGGAATATCTGCAAACGGAACTGAAAGCCGTTCTCGCGGAAAAATATCATCCCCATATTTACGCTATCGTGGGAATTATACAACGTTACAAGACGAAACAGGAAATACACGTTGAATTGCAGAAGGCGTTTCATGAGGGCGCGGACAACCGCGTTCCCAGCGAAATTTACCAAAGTATTAAGCCACTTTTGACGGATAAGGCATAAGCCGCCGCTTTCACTTGTCAAGTAAGGAGGCTTGACTGTCTATGATTTACCTTGACCACGCCGCCACGACGCCTGTTCCGCAAGCCGTCGCCGATACCATGTACGAAGTTCTGCGCAATCAATACGCCAACCCTAGCGCGCAATACAAAGCCGGGGACGATATGCGCAAACAGGTTGCGCAATGGCGGGAGACCGTCGCGGCGGCGCTGGACTGTCCGCCGGAACGCCTGTTTTTCACGTCTTGCGGTACGGAAGGCGACGTGTGGGCGATTCGCTCGGCCTGCTGGCGTAACCGCCGCCTCGGGCGGCATATCGTCACGACCGCCGTCGAACACAACGCCGTCTTGGAGACGTTGCAATGGATGAGACAGGACGGCTACGACGTAACTTATATCCAGCCCCGCGCCGACGGTTCCATAGACGCCGATAAGGTATTATCCGCCGTCCGACCGGACACCGCGCTTGTGTCCGTCATGCTCGTCAATAACGAACTCGGAAACCGTTATCCCGCGGAGGACATCGCGCAACGTCTGCGGGATAAAAATCCCGATACGCTGTTCCATACCGACGCCGTACAGGGCTTTTTGAAAGTCCCGTTCTCGGCCCGGACTTCCGGCGCGGATTTTGTCGCCGTCTCCGCGCATAAAATCGGCGGCCCCAAGGGTATCGGCGCGCTGTATATCGCCGAACGCGTCGCAAATCCGCGCCCGCTCCTCCCCGGCGGCGGACAGGAATCCGGCTTCCGTTCCGGCACGGAGGCCACCGCGCAAATCGCTGGATTCGCCAAGGCCGTGGAACTCCGCGCCGCCGTCCTCGCCGATACGCTCGCCCATATCGCCGATATACGCGCCTATGCCGTCGAAAAACTCTCCGCAATCCCCGATATGACAATTATTAGTCCGAACCGCGACGCCGCGCCGCATATTCTCTCCATCGCGCTCTCCGGCTGGCCCAGCCAGAATATCGTCAACGACCTCTCCGCGCAAGATATTTGCGTTTCCGCCGGGTCAGCGTGTCATAAAGGGAAGTTAAGCCACGTTGTAAAGGCGTTGAACCTGCCGCCCCGGACGCAAAAAAGCGTTATCCGGTTAAGTTTCGGCCCGGAAACCTCCCGCGCCGACATTGACATCTGCGCCGACGCTTTACGGCGTCACCATGACGAACGTTTCCCCATGCTCTGACTTCCCTCAACCGTCATTCACGGCGTTTGCAACCCCCTTCCCCCTGTCCCCCTCCCTTTCAAGGACGGGGGAACGATTTTTTTCAGGGCATTCATGACGCCTAATCGACGTTCTCTAACTTCACGACGATATAATCGCCGATAACCCGGATGGAGCCGTCGTCGGGATAGCAAGGCATATTCTCCGCCGTTTCCGTGGCGGCAATCTCGTCAATTTCCGCCGACGACGCCTCCGGCTGATGATACCCTAAATAATTCCACATATAGCTTTTGAGCGCCTTTTTATAGTTGGAGTTGTCTGTATAGCCGCCGTAATGGTACGCGCTCCCCCGGTAGACCTCATTGGAAAATGTCGTGTCCGTAATATCTTCGCCAATGAAAGCGAGCGTCAAATTCTGACGGTACCCCGGCGTCATGCGGATACGCGTTACCATGGAAGCGGCGTAGTTTTCGGTCTGGCGGTTCGTGTGGTAGAGAACCATGTAATTTTCGTTCGATTCCCAGATATAGCCTATCGACGTAAGCAGGAGCAGTCCCGACAAGGCCGCCGCCGCCACGTTTCGCAACATCCGCCCCGCTATCGCGTTTCCGGAGTCTGTTCCCGACTTGCCTTTCCGCGACGCGTTTTCCGCCGTCGTATCCGCCGGAAGGCGTTCCAGCAGAACCATTGGAACGAAAAATACCGTCATCGCGCCGTAAACCATCCGCCCGAAAATACTGCTGTGATAGCACATAATTACAATGCTGAACGCCCCCACGGGGAATAGAATCAGGCAAAGCGCGTTGAGCAGTTTTACGCCTAATTCCGCGCCCTTACGCCATTCCAGCCATACGAACAGCGCCGCCGACAAAATCATCGCGTACAGGAACGCGAAACGCATAATGGGCATATCGTTAATTGCGTATTCCCGGCGTACCGGAAGGGCGAAAAACTTCTCAAAGGCCATTGCAATCATTGCGGGCAGTTCGCTGAATTTGACGCTTCCCATCTGGTCTATAGATTGATAACTATTGAGCGATTCCCCGCCCGTTTGCAACAGCAGACGCAAAACAAGCATATAAACCGCAAGCCCCAGAATCAGAACCGCCAAAAACCGTAAGCCTTCCCATACGAATTGAACCGCGGACAACGTTTTTTCGGAAAACCCGCGCCGTATCAGGATTAACAGGAATAACGCTGCCGCTATCGGCAAATACGCCTGATAAATCCCCAGCGACAGCGTCACGCATACGGCGCCCGCCAGTACGCCCCAAACGCCCCGTATGTTTTTCGCCGCGTACACGCCGACAAGCGTCAGCAATAGCGAAAAGGCGTAGTAGCCCACCGTGAACATAAACAGCATGGTCATAGCGAAACTCGGGAAGGTGACGAAAAGCAGTCCCGTCAAAACCATAAAGGAGCGTCCGCGAATCTCCAATACGGAAACCGCCAGACACGCCGACAGCGCGACGAGTATAATGGACAGCAATCCGTTGAAGAGCGGAAGCGTATTTGTCCCCCACACATCCCGCATAAACTCGGCTAAGACTTCCAGAAACCAGCGTCCGGACGCGGTTCCGGCCCCGTAGCCACCCGGCGTGTTGGAGATGTTGTCCTGATTGTTCAGCGCGTTCGCCATGAGGAATCCATAGGCGGCGAATCCGGCGAAAAGCGCCGTCAGAAACGTCTCCCGGTATTTCCTCACGGCCACCCGATAGCGTTCTTTCCAGCGTGTCCCGGATTTCTCCGCGCTCTCCAGCAATTTCAAAACTTGTCCCGACATTTTATCCGCCCTTTCCGCGTCCTTATGGTATCAGTATCCGCGTCCTCCATCATGGCAACGTCCGCGTCCGTTATGATGTCAGCGCACGATTCCGCGCTTTCCGCCGGAACTGTGCGCTGATTTCCATTTTCCTCTATTTTGCGAAATTCGCGCCGCGCAAAAGTTTAATCGCCGCTTCCGAGATAAATCAACGGATTGATTCGCGTTCCATTCTCCGTAATTTCAAAGTGCAAGTGCGGCCCGGTGGAATGTCCCGTGGAACCCGTCAGGCCGAGAATATCGCCCTGCGACACCGCCTGACCCGCTTCCACTAAGCGCGAACTCATATGCGCGTACAGCGTGGTGTTTCCGCTCCCATGAGAGACGACGACAAAGTTTCCGTAAGAGGTGGAGTACTGCGAGATGATGACAACGCCGCCTTTCGCCGCGTGTACGGTGGAGCCGTAGCCGACGCCGCCGATGTCAATGCCCTTGTGATTCGTGGAACCGATACCGCCCGGGGACGCCCGTCCGCCGAACGTGGATGTAATTCTGTGACTGCTCACGGGCCAGATATACCCGCCGGAACCCGCCGACATGACGAAATCATCCAGTTCGGCGCTCATCCGCTCCCGCATAAGCCTGTACGCCTCCGCCGCCTCCTGTTCGGCCCGGATACGCGCTTCCTCTTCCTCCCGCGCCAGCGTCTCGGACAGGCGCAAAATTTCCTCCTGTATCCGTTCGGCCTCCTCGGTCAGAATGTTTCTGTCCGCTTCCGCCTCGGCGCGGTTCGCTTCCAGTTCAATTATCAACTGGTTCGCCGCTTCGCGCTGGGCGTCAAGCTCCGCTTGCTTGACTTGGCATTCCGCGTTCGCCGCTTCCAGTTCCTGATGACTTTCTTTCAATTCCTCGCGCTTCGCCGCGATTTGCTCTTGAAGCGTCCGCAAATCGTCCATCACGCGCTGGTCGGCCTGCATAATCTCGCTGACGAAATCCAGCCGCGTCAGGAAGTCGGCGAAACTCGTCGCGTGAAAGAGAATCATCCAGTAGTTCATGCGTCCCTGCTCTTCCATGGCCCGGACGCGCTGACAGAACTGCTCGTATTTTTCCGCTTCCTTGACCTGCGCCTGTCGTAAATCGTCTTCCGCCGCGTAAATGCGCTCCTCGCAGTCGGCGATTTTCGCTTCCAGCGCCGCGACTTCCTCCGCAATGACCGCAATTTCCGCGTCTAACGCCGCTTTTTGCTCCAAGGCCTCCGCGATACCGCTGGAATACGCCGTAATTTGTTGGTCAAGCGCGGCCTGCTCGTCC
Source organism: Oscillibacter sp. (assembly GCA_017447005.1). Classification (GTDB taxonomy): domain Bacteria; phylum Bacillota; class Clostridia; order Oscillospirales; family Oscillospiraceae; genus Oscillibacter. The sequence continues at coordinate 16,829 of JAFSOM010000220.1, read as the reverse complement.
TGCAAGCCGTTCGCCTGCGTGATAAGCGTGTCAATCTCGTCCCGCGTGACCGCGTAAGACGTGGGAATCATCGCCGCAAGCGTCAGAACCGCCAGTAACGCCGACAGGAGAGTTTTTGTCATTCGTTTTCCTTGCCTCATGTCCACACCCTTTTCAAAGTCATATTGCCACAGCCGCAAGCCGTCCGGAAACGGCCCGCAACCGATTAAACCTCCAAAAAACGCCGGATTGCCGTCAGACTTCCCCCAATGCCGATGAGCATTCCCGTACCGAAAAACGTGCCCAGCACCGGAAGCCAGATACGCCGGAAGGGGAGAATCTGAAACAATCGCTGCGTATCGCTATCGGCGACGGCCCCAGCTACCGCCTCATAAAGTCCCCATTGCAACAGAAACGCGATTCCCGCCGCAATCAGCCCCATAAGAAAGCCCTCGTACACAAAAGGCCAGCGGATAAAGCCGTTTGTCGCCCCGACAATTTTCATAATGGCGATTTCCTCGCGGCGGTCGTAGGTCGTCAGGCGAATCGTATTTGATATGATGAACATCGACACGACGAACAACACGCCGATTAGCGTCGCGCTGACAATCGCCGCCACATTCCGCGCCGTGATAATGCCGCTCGCCAGCTCCTCGTAATAATTGACCTTAGCGACGCCCGGGACGCGTTCCACATTCCGCGCCGTGATGGAAATTTGTTCGAGATTCCCGATTGTCAGGGCGTAACGGTCACGAAAGATTCCGGGGTCCAAGTCACGGAAAAGCTCCTCCTCCGGATTCTCTTCCGTGTACGCCTCCAGCGCCTCTTCCCGCGTGATGTATCGCGCCGCCGTGACGTTTGGAATCGCTAACAGGCGTTCCTCCAGCGAACGCGCCTGCTGTTCCGTCCAGTCCTCGTCCACATACGCCACGATTTCGTTAGAGTTGGAGAGCGTCGACAGGTTCATCGCCGCGTTGACCGCCACAAGCGTGAATGTGCCCATAATCAGCAGACAGCCGACGGTCATCGTAATCGCCGTGACGCTCATCAGACGGTGGCTCGCCATGTTCTTGACGCCTTCCTGAAAGAAGTATACAAAATCATGCTTACCCATAGCGGCGGCCCCCCACGTAACGCCCTACGGCGTCATGCGTCACCAAGCCTTCGTCGAGCGTCACGACGCGCTTACCGAAACGGTTCACCAGTTCCCTCGCGTGCGTCACCACCACGACCGTCGTGCCCATCTGGTTGATTTTTATCAGCAGTCGCATGAGTTCCATAGACCTGTCGGGGTCAAGATTGCCCGTCGGCTCGTCCGCGATAACCGTGGACGGATTGTTTATCAGCGCCCGCGCTATGGCCACGCGTTGCTGTTCGCCGCCGGATAATTCCAGCGGATAACATTTCGCCTTTTCGTCAAGGTCAAGCAAGTGGAGGATACGGGGAATCCGGTCTTTGATTTCACGCGGATTCGCGCCTACCGCCCGCATGACGAACGCTAAATTATCATACACCGTCTTTTTCTCAATCAGGCGGAAGTCCTGATACACCACGCCAAGCGTGCGGCGCATGAGCGGAATTTGACGGTCTTTCAGATTCACTATCGAAAAGCCGTTAATCATCACGCGTCCGAAACTCGGCAACAGTTCGCCCGTCAGCAGTTTGATAATGCTGGACTTCCCCGAACCCGACGGGCCTACCAGAAATACAAATTCCCCGTCCTCTATGGTCAGCGTAATGCCTTGTATGGCTTTCGTGCCGTTATCATATTCCAGTTCCACGTCTTTCAGACGAATCAAGCGTTTTCACCTCGTTTCTCCGGGACGGGTTGACGCCCGTCCGCAGTAAGGGAATTTATAACAAAAAGCGCGTCCCTTAACCGCCCAAATATTATAAACGCTTCCTTATAAGATTGCAACACCCTTTCGCGTTTTTTTCAGAATTTACACTTCGTTCACGGAATGTCCGCGCTATTGAGTCGATTTTGTGCGGATTGCTGGAAAACATTACATTTGCAATCCGGTTACAAATCGGTTACAATCTATCCATTCCTTGCAAGGAAAAGTAATGGCTTACTGGTTTGGAGGATGTTATGAAAAAGCTGAAACTCCTGTCTCTGCTGGCGATAGTTGCCCTGTTGACCGTCCCCGCCAACGCCGCTAACGCGCCCGGACGTTGCGCCGCGATTCCCGTCAACGCCGCCGGATACTGTGTGACGATTCCCCGCAACGTCGCCGGAGACTGCGTCACGATTCCCTGCAACGCCGCCGGAGACTGCGTCACGATTCCCTGCAACGCCGCCGGAGACTGCGTCACGATTCCCTGCAATATCGCCGGGGACTGCGCAACGATTCCCTGCAATATCGCCGGGGACTGCGCCACGATTCCCGCCAACGTCGCCGGGGACTGCGCAACCGCCCGGAATGACGCTTCCTGTACGATTCTCAACCGCTGTGCGGGCGCGTGGGGCCGCTTTACGTTCCCCGCGTTCCTCTTCTCCGACACGAACGCCAACGCCCCCGCCGCAAATCCCACGCCCGCCGCGCCCGATTCCAATACGCCGCCCGCCGTCCCCGGTTCCGACGCGTCCGCGCCTGATTCCAACGACGCCGCGCCTGAGAAGCCGTCGCCATCCGACAGCCCCGCGACGAATCCGACGCCTTCGACGCCGTCCGCTACGCCCGCGCCGAATTCCAACGCGCCTACAGTCCCCGATTCCAGCGCGTCCGCGCCCGCCGATACGGAAACTGCCGGCATGTCCGCCTATGAGCTGGAAGTTGTGCGGCTCGTCAATGTCGAACGCGCCAAGTACGGCCTCTCCGCGCTTTCCGCCGACGGCGAACTGTCCAGAATCGCCCGCTACAAGTCGCAGGATATGCGCGACAAGGGCTATTTCTCCCACGAAAGCCCTACTTACGGCTCGCCCTTCCAAATGCTCAAATCGTTCGGCGTCTCCTACCGCTCCGCCGGGGAGAATATCGCCTACGGCTACGCCACGCCGGAAAAAGTCGTGAACGCGTGGATGAACTCGGAAGGCCACCGCGCTAATATCCTCAACGCGTCCTATACGCGTCTGGGCGTGGGCTACGTCGCCTCCGGCGATTACTGGACGCAGTTGTTTGTTGGATAACGCGCCCCTAATCGCTGTCAAGGCGTGAAACTTGTCAGCGTGACGACAAAAGCCCTCCCCCGCGATTCCTACGGGGGAGGGTTGATTGTCGCAAATTTCAGCGGAATCCCCGCACCGGAATAACATATTTTGGAAATTTAAATGCCTGTAAGGGCATTTTCCGCTTTTTTAGGCCTTTACCCTATTTTTTTGCGCATATGAAAATTTCGATTCTCTATTGCGGCGCGTGTCGAAAAATGGTACACTATGGGCGTCAGAGATTCCGCTCCGGCGGAACGAAATCAGATTAGGAGAAATCATGGACGACAATACCGTTACCATTTTAGGGGCGCGAGGCTCGATGAGCGTCAGCGGGGCGGAGTATCTGCGCTACGGCGGCGCCACGACCTGCGTACTGGTTCGCCTGTCGGGGAAGTCGGCGCTCCTCGACGCCGGAACCGGGCTGATGAATCCGCCGCCGGATTTGCTGGACGCGCCGTCCTTGCCCCTGCTGCTTACGCACGCGCACGCCGACCATTTGCTCGGACTGCCTCTGTGTCCCTATGTCATGCGGCGGGGAGCGCGGCTGGAAGTCTACGCGGCGCGGCGCGGCGGACTGGACGCGGAGGCGCAAATACGGCGATTCCTGTCGCCGCCGCTGTGGCCCGTCGGCCCCGACGCGCTCCCGGCGGACATCCGTTTCCACGACCTCCCGGCGGAACTGTACTTGGACGCTGACGGGCGCGCCGCGTCCCGGGAAGCGGGCGGAATCCGCGTGGCGTCGATGGCGGGCGCGCACCCGGGGGGCGTCTCGCTCCTCCGACTGGAAGGCGGCGGAAAGAGCGTGGTTTTTATGACCGATTGCACGTTGACCGCCGCGTTGCGTCCCGCCGCGCTTGACTTCGCCCGCGACTGCTCCCTGTTGCTTTGCGACGGACAGTACAGCGATGAGGAATGGCCGGAATGCGCCGGGTTCGGACATAATTCATGGCGCGACGCGGCGAAATTTGCGCGGGAGTGCCGCGCTCGACAGGCGCGCATTGTCCACCACGACCCCTTCCACACCGACGCTATGCTCGACGCGGCGGCGGCGGAAATAGAGGCGTTGTGTCCGGGCTGCGCGTTCGCACGGGAAGGGGAGGCGATTTCGCTGTGACTGTCGCTGATATGGAGCGCTTTTTGACCATGTGCCTCGCGCTGACTTCGGAGCATGACCGGGAGGCGCTGTTGTCGAGTATTCTGGATACCGCGATGGACTTGTCCAACTGCGACGCCGGGACGCTCTATTTGTTGGAGGAGGACGGCCTGCATTTCTGCCGTATGGTGACGCGTTCCATGCGCATCCGACAGGGCGGGCACGACGCCCCGATTACGCTCCCGCCCGCCCCACTCGACCCGAAATATGTCTGTTCATGGGTGGCGCTCAATCGACAGCCCATCAACGTCGCCGACGTGCGCACGGACACGCGTTTCGACTTCACCGGCTCCCTACGCTACGACGCCATGACGGGCTACCGAACCAAGAGCATGCTGGTGGCGCCTATGAGCGACGACAAGGGGCGTCTCATCGGCGTGACGCAGTTAATTAACGCGCTGGACGGACAGGGAGAGGTCATAGCCTTCGACCCGGATATAGAACTCATGATTCGGGCCATTACTTCACAGGCCGCTATTACCGCCACGAATATGCTCTACAATGAGCAGATTAACAAACTCCTTGATTCTCTGGTTGAGACGCTTTCCACCGCGATTGACGAGCGCTCCCACTACAACGCGAATCACACGAAAAATATGGTGCGCTGTGGGGAGGCGTTTCTGAACTGGCTGGACGCCACCGACCACCCGTGGAAGTTTGACGCCGACAAGCGCCGCGCCTTCCTTATGAGCGTATGGCTGCACGACGTGGGAAAGTTGGCGGTTCCGCTGGAAGTCATGGACAAGAAAACCCGTCTGGGCGATTTGATGCCGCCGCTTCAGGAGCGTTTCCGGATAATCGGGCTGTTGGACAAAGTCGCGGCGCTGGAAGGACGTATCAGCGCCGAGGAACTGTCGAAACGCAATCAGGAGCGCATGAACCGCCTTTCGTTTATCAACCGGATTGACAGCGCGCCGTTCCTCTCTGATGAGGACGTAAAGGAAATCAACGACCTTTCGCGCCTGACGTTCGAGGACGAGCGCGGGGAGCGGCAACGCTGGATTACCGGGGCGGAACGGCGCTGTCTGATGATTCGCAAGGGGACGCTGACGCCGGAGGAACGGGCGGTCATGCAAAGTCACGCGGTTGTGACGGGGCGCATACTTAGCCACGTATCGTTCCCGCGGATGTTCGCGTCGGTTCCGGGCTGGGCCGCCGCCCATCACGAGTTGCTCAACGGCAAGGGCTACCCAAACCGCCTGACCGCCAAGGACATCCCGCCGGAAGTGCGGTTGCTTACGATTCTGGACGTATTCGAGGCGCTGACGGCGAAAGACCGCCCCTACAAGCCCGCAATCTCACTCGGCAAGACCTTCGGCATACTCCACGACATGGCGGAGGATGGGGAAATTGACGATGAAATCCTGACGCTGTTCGAGGAGAGCGGCGCGTGGGAGACCATTCTGTAATGGGAAAGGAGAGGTTTTATGAAACGCATTGCGTCCGTGGCGCTGATAATTATCTTCCTCATTTGCGGGGCGGAATCGGCTCTCGCGGACACCGCCGCCGCCACGACGATGAAACTGGAGGCTGTGACAGGGACGGTCACTGTCAAGAACGCCAGCGGCGTGGCGCAGACGGTACGCGCCGGAATGCGCCTCTACAACGGCTACACGCTCTCGACTGACGCCGCGAGCGAGGCGTATATCAGTCTGGACAGCGCCAAGGCGGTGAAGCTGGGCGCGTCCGGGAAAGCGCAGATTAAGCAGTCCGGGAAGCGATTGGAGGTCTGCGTAAGCGCGGGGGAACTGTTTTTCAACGTGACAGCCCCGTTGAAAACCGATGAAAGCCTCAACGTGCGCACTTCCACAATGGTGACAGGCGTCAGGGGGTCGTTCGGCTGGGTCAAGCCCGGCGAAACGGGCCTCATGCACGGCTCCGTTATCCTGACGCGCCCGGACGGGGGCGCCGTGGCGACGCTTTCCAGCGGACAGCTTGCCCGCGCCGACGGGAAGCCTTCCGCCATTACCGCCGCGGACGTTCCAACGCTTGTGGCGCGTGAAATGCGGGACAATCCCGAACTTCTTGAGCAGGTTCGGCGGGACGCGCCGTCCGTAGACGTGGGGGAGTTGATGGAAACCCTTGACGCCCGAATCGCGCAGGAGCGGGAGGCGGAGCGAGCCGCGCAGACGGCTTTGGAGGCGCGTCAGGCGGCGGAGAGAGGCGCGAAAACGCGGAATACGAACTCGGGAAGCGGTTCGTCGAACCGGAGCAGCGGGAGTTCCAGCGGCGGCTACAGTGGAAATGTCGTGACGCTCTATACGGTCACTTATCGTGACAACGCCGGCGGAAGCGTATTCGCGGATGAGACGAACGGCGGCCTTGCATACGGCGCGGCGACTCCGGCGTACAGAGGCGGCGTTCCTGCGCGTCCGGGCTATACGTTTACCGGCTGGTTCCCGGCGGTGACGCCGTTCGTCAACGGGAACGCCGTCTATACAGCGCAGTGGGCGGAAGCTGTCGACAAGCCCGACAAGCCCGACAAGCCTGACGTTCCCGACAAACCGGATACCCCCGATAAGCCTGATGTTCCCGACACGCCGGATACGCCCGACATGCCCGACGAATGCGCGGTGACATTCCGTGTCCCGGACGACGCCCTGCTGACGATTCTCAACGGCGTGGCGCAAGACAGCATTGTGGAAATCTCCGGCGTACAGGAAATCGCATTGCCGCGCCAAGCCGAACTCTGCTTGTGTCTGACCCGTCCGAACCCTGAAAACAGAGGCCGGATTTCCCTTCCGTTCCGCGTCCTCGTTGACGGCAGGGAGACGAACAGCGCTTTTCTTCGCGTCACGCGCAATATGACTGTGGAAGTCGTGGAAACGGAGGATTCCCCGTCAGAGGCGCAGTTATTACGCCGTATATCCGTCACTATGGCGGTTCCCGTGTCCTATCGGAATACCTATGGCGAAACCATCTCCATGTCGTTCATACCCGACGAAAACAACGTGATTGAGCTTTCTTCGTTTTTCTCGCGCCTGTCACGCTTTAAGGAATGGGAGACGAAAATATTGACGCGGAAAGTCACGGTTTCCATGGAACTGGCGGAGGGCGCGACGGCGTTTCCCGACGCGCAAAGCCTCTCGACTGTGCGCGACTGTTACGCACTCGCATGGAAAGGGATGTTTGTTGTAAAGGATTCCAAGTCGATTTTCTATTCCTTCTACTTCCATGGAGCCTTCGATGACACATTCTTTCCTATCAGGCATTGACTGGCGCGGCGTTTGTCCGTCCGTCCCCGCACGGGACGGGCGGCCCGCGCAGTGAGGTAAACGATGAAAATACCGGAACTTTACAAGCGTCTGGCCTCGGCGCTGTTGATACCCGTGGCGTTATGCGCGGCGGCTGGGCTGGGCTGGCTGGACACAGCCGACCAGTTTGTTTCGGACGCGCTCTATCAGTCGCTCTCCGAAAGCGCTACGGACGGGGAAATCGTGATACTTGGCATTGACGACTACGCCCTGAACGCCCTCGGCCCGTGGCCTTGGACGCGTGACGTTCTCGCCGACGCGATTGCCGCGCTCAACGCGAATCCCGAACGCCGCCCCGCTGTGATTGGCGTCGATGTGCTGTTCGCGGGCGCGGGAGCCGACCCGACGGCGGACGCGTATCTTGTGGAGACGGCGCGGGACGGCGGTAACGTCATCGTAGCGTCAAGCGCGACGTTTGGCAGTCAGTTAGTCGTGGACGGCGACGGCTTTTTCATGGACGACCGCGCCATACTCGGCTGGGATACGCCATTCCCGGAACTCGCCGCCGTAACCCGGACGGGGCATATCAACGCAATGGCCGACCGGGACGGCGTCATCCGGCGCGGAATCCTATGGCTTGACATCCCGGCGTCTTACGCGAATACGGAAGCCCCTCTCCGCGTCTACTCGTTCGCCCGCGTCATCTACGAAAGCTGGACGCAAAGCCGTGGAGAGACGCCGAATCCGCCCCCGCGGACGCCGGACGGCTTTTTCTATCTGCCCTTCTCGGCGCGTCCGGACGGGAACGGCGTTTGCTTTGAGGAATTTTCCGTCGCGGAACTGCTGGAGGGGGCGCTGTCGCCGGAAGACTTCGCCGGGAAAATCGTCCTGATTGGCCCGTTCGCCTCCGGTATGCTGGACAGTTACCTTACGTCCGCCGACCGTTCCGCGAATATGTACGGCGTCGAGATTCAGGCGAATATGATTGAGGCCTTCCGGCGGGGCTTCTTCCCGCGCACGGTCTCCGCCTTTACGCAGATTCTCTTATTGTTCGCGGCGTGCGCGTTTGCGCAGGCTTTCTTCTATGACCGCCGCGTCCGCGCCGCTGTCCCCGTATGGCTGACTGCGAGCGGCGGCTGGGTTGTCCTGTGCGCCGTACTCTACGAGCGCGCCGCTCTGATTCTGCACGTCCTCTGGACGCCTCTCATGATTACCGTCTTGTTTATGCTTTCCGTGGCCTCGAATTATGTCCGGGCGCAACGGGAGCGGCGGCGGGTGACGGATACTTTCGGGCGCTATGTTGACCCGGCTGTCCTCAAGGAACTGATCGACAAGGGCGGCGCGGCGTCGGAACTGGGCGGGACTATGCGCGAAATCGCCGTGCTGTTCGTCGACATCCGGGGGTTCACGACGATGAGCGAGGCCTTGGACCCGCCAACTGTCGTGGAGATTATCAACCGCTATCTGACATTGACCACGGAATGCATTATGCGGCGTCATGGGACGCTGGACAAGTTCGTTGGAGACTGTACAATGGCCTTCTGGAACGCGCCCCTGCCGCAGAAAGACCCGATTTATTCGGCCTGTCTGGCGGCGATGGACATGGTGGAAGGCTCGAAAGCCTTGGGCGAGGAGCTTCAGGCGCGTTTCGGGCGGAGCGTGTCCTTCGGGGTGGGCGTGCACTACGGCCCGGCGGTCGTGGGGAATATCGGCGCGCCGAAACGCATGGACTACACCGCAATCGGCGACACGGTGAACACCGCCGCCCGTCTGGAAGCCAACGCCCCCGGCGGAAAGATTCTGATTTCGCGGGTCGTGGCGGACGCCCTCGGAGAGCGCGCCGACGTGACTTCTTTGGGCGCGTCCATTAAACTCAAAGGCAAGGCGGACGGCTTTGAAATCCTGACGCTCGACGCCTTGCAATCGTAAACAACAGGAGGAATCGGGCATGAAATTTCCCCCTCTGTCGCCTTGCGGCGACATCTCCCCCATAAAGAGGACGACAAAGGCGGCGCATTCGCGCAAGTTGATAACTGTTCTTGCCTTTGCGCTGTTTGCCGCGTTGATGAGCGCGCCGGCGCTGGCGCTGTCCCCGGCGGACTATTCCAGCGGCGCCGCCTCCGGCGTGGCTGTCATGGGCGACGGCGCGCTGTTGGTCACGGACACATTCCACAAGGTTCTCTGGCGCGTGGACGGGGAAACGGTTTCGCTGTACGCCGGGGCGGAAAGCGTGGCCGACCTCTCCGGCGAACCGCTCGGCGGCTACCGCGACGGGACGCGGGAAACCGCGCTTTTCATGGAACCGTGGGCCGTAGTCCAGTGGCTCGACGGCTACGCCGTCTCCGACGCGGCCTCGAACGTGATACGCTATGTGACGGACGAAGCGGTCTCGACGCTGTACGGCTCCGGCAAAAGCGGGATGTCTGACAGGAACGGACAGGCGGCGGCATTCCGTAACCCTACCGGGCTTGCCGTCGGCGATGACGGGTATTTGTACATTTCCGACACCGGGAACAACGCTATTCGCAGAGTTTCCGAAAACGGCGCGGTCTCCACGTGGGCGAAAGGCCTCTCCGCGCCTACGGGACTGTGCTGGCATGACGGGGCGCTGTATGTCGCGGAGACGGGGAGAAGCCGCATTTTGCGTATCGTTGACGGGAGCGAGGAAGTCGTGGCGGGGGCGTCGGAGAGTGCGGAGGACGCCGGGGAGTATTACGGCGGCTTTTCGGACGGCCCCGCGCTTTCGGCTCGGTTCGACCATCCGCAGGGCGTGGTAGCGGATTCGGACGGCGCGCTGTACGTCGCCGACACTGTCAACGCGGCGATTCGCGTCGTGCGCGGCGGAGGCGTCTACACGCTCTCGCGTGACGGCAATCCGGTCATGCCACGCGGACTGCTGGCCCTTGACGGGACATTGTACGCCACTGATATGTTCGCCGGGAGGCTGTCGAAACTGAATCCCGCCCTCCCGACATTCGCGGACGTGCCGGAAACTCTGTGGTGCTATGGGGCGGTACGGGAGGCGGTTCTCCGCGGCCTGACCAACGGAACCGCCCCGGACGCGTTTTCGCCGAACCGCTCCCTGACTCGCGCAATGTTCGTTGTGATGTTGTCCCGTATGCGGCAGTGCGCCGACGGCGCGGCGATTATCGACGGGGACACGACGTTTCCCGACCTCCCCGCCGAAGATGTCTGGTACTCCAAGGCGGCGCGCTGGGCCGCTGATTGCGGCATCGTCAACGGCATCGCGGGCGAATTTCGCGCCGACCAGCCAATCAGCCGTAAGCAAATTGTCGCCATGCTCTACCGCTATGCGCGCTATCAGGGTTTGGACGTGTCCGCGGGAGAGACGACCGATATTAGCGGCTTTTTCGACGCCGACACGGTAATCAACGCGTGGGCGCTCCCCGCGGTCAAATGGGCCGTGGGCGCGGATATTCTACACGGGAAAGACGGCTTTCTTATGCCGGACGGCCTCGCCACCCGGGCGCAGTCGGCGCAACTGATGATTAACTTTATGGACGCGTTCGGGCTTTGAGCGTCCCGCGCTTTGCTCGTCCCGCCTCTACAGGTTACTCTCCTCCGCTTTTCGCCTCTCTGCGTTGCGGGGAGGCGTCTCCAGTAGACTTCACAGGAATCAGCGTGACAAGTAAAGCCGTGCTTTCATTCGCCGCGTTTTGGGAGACCTGCCGCAGACGCACGCTCATGCGCTGACCGCGTTCATTGGAAAGCTCCATTTCCACCCATTCGGGGACGTTCAGGCATTGTTTGGCGGCGAGGGAAAGCGATTCGGGCGCGGTCAGCGTCTGTCGGTTCGTGCCCATACGGGAAACGGAAAGCAGTCCTAATTCCTGAAGGGACTGGTAGAACGCGTCGGCGCCGCGCAGACAGGAAAAGGTTCCGTTCCGGTATTCCAGTACGCCCACGGGCGTTCCGCCGGGAATCGGCGACATGTCGGGCGCGGAAAGGGCGTTCAAGTCCAGACTGCCGATAGCGTCATAATAGGACGCCTCTTTCGCGCTCTCGTACTGGATGGCGTCGCTCGACGACACCCACTCCATGAGGTTTTCCAAAGCCGCCGGCCTGCTGAACAGGTAGCCTTGCAGTTTTTCACAGCCCAATTTTCGCAATATTCTGTAGTGTTCCTCCGTCTCAATGCCTTCCACCAGCGTGCTGACGCCCATTTTCCGCGCCATGTTGATGATATTGGAGACGATTATCATATTCTTACCGGATGCGGAGAAGTCCCGCATAAATTCCATGTCAATTTTTATCAGGTCGAAGTCCAGCCGCCGGAGCATATTCAGCGTGGAATATTCGCTTCCGAAGTCGTCCATCCACACTTCAAAGCCGTTCTCGCGGAAACGGATAACTTCCCGCTGGAGCAGTTCCTGCTTTTCCGTAAACGCGCTTTCCGTGATTTCCACGCGAATCATACTGCGGGAGTAGCCGGACTTGTCCACCAAATCCGTGACCGCCTGTACCATGTCGCATTCCTCGAAGTCATAGCGGGAGAAGTTGACGGAGACGGGAACCGGAGAAATGCCTTTCGCCTCCTTGACGTGAAAATCTTCCAGCGTCCGCCGCACCACGTTGAGCGTCACCTTGTAAAGCAGGTGGAACTCCTCCAAAATCGGGATGAACTGAACCGGAGAAAGAAAGCCGTAAGTAGGGTCGTCCCAGCGCGAGAGGGCTTCCTCGTTGCAGATTTCGCCGTTGACGGCGCGGACGATAGGCTGATAATAGACTTTCAGCCAGCCCTTTTCGATGGCCTCGTCCACGTGGCTGACGATGTACTGGCGGAAATGATTGGTGTCGTCCATGCTTTCGTTATAGTAACAGATGGATTCGGACGGATGGGAATAAATAGCGTCATGGGCAACCTTGGCTTTGTCCAGAATGGACATGACGCTCTCCCCGTCATGGAAGGGCGCGAAGCCGCACTTTATGACGATAGGGAAATCCTTGCAGTAGCTTTTAAGACCGTCGTTCACGGCATTGACCCCATTTTCCGCCTCGTCCTGATAGCACAGTACGCCGAATTGGGAGCCGGTGACGTTGCACACGCAACGTCCGGGGAAGCCCTGTTGCAACAGTTTCGCCGTATAGCTGATGAGCGCGTCGCCCTTGGCGTAACCAAACTCCTCGTTGAAGTTGCGGAAATGAATGATATGCAAGAAGCCGATAACGGGATTGCGCGAATAATTCACGCTTTCCGAAACGCCCCCCGCGGCGGATACGAAGGCGGAGACGGAGAGCAGACCGGAGAGCTGATTTTCTTCCGCCTCACGGGCGTGGGCGGCGATGACGCTTTCGGTAATGGCGGCGCGCAAATGCGCCTCATCATACGGGCCGCCGACGCTGTAGCCCTGTCCGCACCGTTTGGCGTTGTGCGCGTAGATGTCCGCCAGTTGGAGAGCCTCCTGAAACTCCTTGACGGAATCGAGCGTCCCGTAAGCGTAGCCGAAGGAACAGGTCAGGGACAGCGTATGGCCGTTGAAGGTTCTGCGGCGCAACTGTTCCCGGCATTTTTCAATATGCGTCAGAACCTCCTCCTCGGAGGCGTTCGGCGCCACGCAAAGAATTTCGTCTCCGCCGTACCGGTATGTATGCGCCTCTCCAAATTCCTCCCGGAGCGCTTGCGCGAAGGCCAACAGCATTTCATCGCCGGTTTTCTGCCCATAGAAGTCGTTGTACAACATCATCTGGTCCAAATCGCCCACAACGACCACGACGGGCTTTTTCAGATACGATTCCATGCGCGTATGGAGCGCATGTCGGTTGAGCAGTCCGGTCATGGCGTCGTGCTCCAGATGGTAGCGCGTCTCCGACAGATGGCGCAGGGATTCCAGCCGTACCCGCAGAACCACCAGCGTAATGGCCATGGAGGCAAGGAAAAATTCCAGCGTGTGGAAGAAGTCGCCCCTGTGCGTTTGCGGCTCTTTGACGGCGAAGCACAGCGCCAGAAATACCCCGCACCAGCCCGCCGTGACGCCTATCAGCCGTTTCGGATTGTCGAAAATGAAGACCGGAAGGCCCATCAGGAACATCAGGAAGGTCAAAGCCTGATGTGACGAATCCCAGACCGTACCCAGCAGAATGGAGATGATGAGAGGCGGCGCGACCGTCAGATAGAGCGCAAGAGCGCTTTTCCGGCAGTCCCGCGGCATGACGAACCGCTCAAAGAGGTACAGCGCCACGAAATAAATCAACAGCCACAGCGTCCGCAGGCTCAACAGTTCGCGCCGACTGAAAAAAGTCTGCGCGAAAATGTTCGCAACGCTCAGAGGCAGACCGGAAACGGCTAGCATATGGATTGCAAGACGATTTTCCCGGTTGATTTCATCACGCCAGAGCGAAAATTCCTTAGTCGTGAGAAGGTTCCATAGTTCGCTCATGCTATCACTCCATCCCTAATTGCGCCAATTTTCGGAAAATTTGGGCGTTTTGTCTCTGTTCCTAGTATACGACATTTCAGCGGAAAACGCAAGAAAAATATGTGCCCGGGTCGGCGTCAGTTTTTTTCGGCGCCGCCGCGAATCGCCTATCTTTTTACAGCGGCGCATGATAACTTTAAAGCGTGAATCCCAGTCCTCCGCGAATAGCGAAAAGCCCTAATACAGTTCCAGACGCATGAGCGCAAGCGTTTGCCATCCTGTCAAACGGGAATGGAATCCCCGCGGATTCCGCCCGTACTCCACAAAACCCGCGCTCCGATAGAGAGCGATTGCGCGTTCGTTGTCCGCGACAGCATCCAGTTCCAGTTGCGCGTATCCCGCGCTTTTCGCGCATGCAATGCAGGCTTGCGTCAAAGCCCGCCCGATTCCAAGCCCCCAGTAGTTTTTGTCGACACTAATGCCAAACTCCGCCCGGCGTTTCACTTTCTCCGTTGTCCCGACGCGCCCGATTCCCGCGCTTCCGACAATCTTGCCGTCCATTTCCGCGAGAAGCTCAATTTCATCCGCGCTTTCCGTTTTGTCTTGCAGGAATTGCGCCTCCTCTTCGGCAGTCTTGTCGGTTTCGTCCGGGTAGCTTAATAAATAGTCCGTCTGTCCGTGCGTCAGAAGGAAAAATTCGAGCATGGACGGCCCGTCCTTTGCCGCGCCGTTCCGCAGAACGCATGTCGCCCCGTCTTTCAATGTTATCGTTTGATAATATTCCATAGAAAATCTCCTATTGAACGAATCCCCCTCCCCATGTAAAGGGAGAGGGAGCGTTTTTTTGATGTCGCGCAACGGCGGAAGGCGTTCAGGCGTTCCGCCGCGCAACGCTATTGTACGGTTCAGCCGTAAGCCTCTACCGTGCAGTTCATGAAATACTTGAAGCCGAGCGGGTTGGAGTAGAAGCCCGTCACGCTGTCGCTAATCATATACAGGTCGGTGTAGAAGTAGAGCGGGGCGATACAGCCCGTGGACATGAGCAAATCTTCCGCCGCGTGCATGAGCTTGTAGCGGGTGTCGTTGTCCGTGCAGGTCTTAATCGCGCTGATGAGAACGTCGTAAGTCTCCGCCCATGTGCCGTGGTCATACGCGTTGTCCGGCCACGCCGCCACGGGGTGAATGTCGTCGGGAATGCCCACGTTGCGCAAATCCACGCCGTAGGCAATCACGGACGCGTGGTCGCCCCTGCCGAATTGCACGTCGTTGTTGCCGGAATCGGTCGTCCACATGTCAAGGAAGCAGATGGGGTCGTTGTAGTCGGCGAGCCAGCCGTTGCGGGCGATGGAGTAGTCGCCGGTTTTGCGGGTGTTCAGGAAGGTCTTCCACTCCTGATTCTCCAGATTGACCGTGATTCCCACTCCCGCGAGGGCGGATTGCAGATACTCCGCAATGGCCTTGTGTCCCTCGTTGGTGTTGTAGAGGTAAGTGAGCGTCGGGAAGTCGGTAAAGGTCTGCGACGCCTCGTCAAAAGCGTAATATTTTTTGAGCGTCTCGACGGCGGCGGAATAGTTGCTTTCGATGGAGTCCTCCGACACGTCGTAATAGCCGACAAAGGCGTCATTGTGTCCGGCGTTCTTGTAAAATTCGCTGTTGTCGGGTTCGGTCATGCCCATGGCGACGAACGACGAAGCCGGGAGTTGTCCGCCCTGCGCGATGTCGTTGACAATATAGTTGCGGTCAAAGAGCAGGGCCACGGCTTGACGGATTTCCGCTCTTGCGTTTTCCGCCTCCGCGCCAACCAGTCCGCTGGACGCCGGAAGGATGTCCTCGTTGATGTTCCAGCAGACGTAATACGTGCCGATTTGCCCCGTAACGACAAACTGCGCGGGGTATTCCTCTTTGAGCGCGCTGATTTCATTCGTGGGCACGTCGTCAATGAACTGCCAGCTTCCGTTCTGGAAGTTGGAAAGCATATTGTTTTCGTCGTCGGAGAGGTAAAATTCCAGCTTTTCCATAGTCACGGAATCCGCGTCAATGTAATTCGGATTCTTTTCCATGGTGATGAGGCTGTCGTGCGTCCAGCTCGTGATAGTGTAGGGGCCGTTGCAGACGAGGGATTCCGGCTTTGTCGCCCAGCTTTCGTCGGAAACCACGTCCTCCCGCACGGGCATATAAGCGGGGAAGGCAAGCAGTTCGTTCCAGTAGGATACGGCATTGTAGAGCGTGACCTGCAAGGTACGCTCGTCAAGAGCCTCCACGGAGAGTTTCGCGTCGGGGTTGACGGGGTTGCCGTCGTCGTCGGCCTCCCAGATGTCGTTGTAGCCCTGCACGACCTCGAACATATAGTTGTAGTCGGCGGCGAGTTCGACGGACGCGGCGCGGTTCCACGCGTAAACGAAGTCCGCCGCCGTGACGGGCTGTCCGTCAGACCATTGCAGACCTTCCCGCAAGGTATAGGTATAAGTTACCGTGCCGTCGTCGTTCGTGACGCCTTCCGTGAGTTCCTCGGCGGCGTCGGGGGCAATGGTCAAAGAGCCGTCGTCCGTCTGCGCCCATTTCGCAAGGCCGGAAAACAGGTGGATAATCAAGGTCGCGCCGTCCACGGAGGAGTTGAGGGCGGGGTCAATGGTATCCGGCTCTGACGCCAGACATACCGCCATAGCCCCCGGGGAGGCCGCCACGCTTTGCGCGTTTTCGTCGCTGACGGGAGCGGCGGTTCCTCCGCCTCCTCCGCCGCAGGCGGCGAGCGATAGAGCCATACAGAGAGCTAACAGGAGAGCAAGAGATTTCTTCATTTTCAAGTTCCTTTCCGACATATTTTCAAACCGCGAGCGCGGATTTGAACAATTAATTGACCTCGGCGATTCTGTGACATGCGGCGAAATGTCCCTTGGAGACTTCCTGAAATTCCGGCATAGCTTCCGCGCAGGCGTCGGTGGCGTAGGCGCAACGCGTGCGGAACGGACAGCCGG
>JAFSOM010000219.1 GCA_017447005.1 Oscillibacter sp. | reverse complement strand
GAAAAGCTCATCAAAGTGACCCCGGAAGGCGTCAAGGGCATGGACACGAAAGTGACCGTCACGAAAGAGGTACGGGACTACTGCTACCGCAACAATTGCAGTACCGCCGGGTTCGCCACGTGGGAGACCGTCACAGTACGCGATTTGCTCTACGGCTGTATTCTCCCCTCCGGCGCCGACGCCTGTCTGGCCTTGGCGCGGCATATCTCCGGTTCCCATGAGGCTTTCGTTGAGCTGATGAATCAGAAACTGCAACAGCTCGGCATTTCCAAAACCGCCCACTTCACGAACTGTATCGGCCTCTACAACAAAGACCATTACTGCACCATGCGCGACATGGCCGTTATCATGAAAGCCGCGATGGACCATTCCATATGTCGCGTGATTCTCGGGGCGCGCACGTTCCGCACGTCGGCCACGTCGGAACATCCCAGAGGAATTTCCTTATCCAACCTCTTCCTGCGGCGCATTGAAGACCGTTTCACGGGTACGAATCTCTACATCTCCGGCGCGAATACGGGCTACGTCAATCAGTCCGGCAACTGCGCCGTCAGCTACGCCACCCGCGACGACGGCAAACACTACATCTGCGTGACGGGTAAGGCCGCGGGAGCGTGGCGCGCCATCTACGACCATACTTTGTTGTACCGCGCCTACTGTCTCAACTGAAAACCGTTTAAACCAATCACAGCGTACAGCCCGAAAACTGTACGCTGTCTTTTTGCGCTCAAAGCGGATTCTTCTTGATTTTGGCGAACGCCCGCGGGTACGCCGACGGCGCGGGACGGCGTTTGTCAATGACAATCAGGCGGCGCGGAATGTCCGTGCCGGGGATAAGATAATCAACGGCCTGACGGACTTCGCCGCCCAGCGTCCGGATAGCGCGTTCCGCGGACGCTAATTCCTCGTCGCAGTTCACGGACTTCATAGCGAGAAACCGTCCGCCCACGCGCACGAACGGCAGACATAATTCCGTCAGCATAGGCAGCGCGGCTACGGCCCGCGACACGGCGATGTCAAAGCGTTCGCGTTCCTGTGCGGCGTACTCCTCGGCGCGTCCCTGTACCGCCTCCACGTCGGACAGGTCAAGCGCGTCGCATACGTCCCGCAAGAACTCCACGCGCTTTCTCTGCGCGTCAAGAAGCGTCAGCTTTATCGACGGTTCCGCGAGCTTTAACGGCAGTCCGGGGAAACCGGCGCCCGTGCCCACGTCAATGACGCGTTTGCCGCAAAAGTCCGCGAGCGTCAGTAGGGCGCAACTGTCCAGAAAATGCAGTCGCGCCGCGTCCGCCTCCGACGTGATTGCCGTCAGATTCATCACGCGGTTGCGCTCCAACAACATCCGGGCGTAACGCGTCATAGATTCGGCGGCGTCGGGCGAAAGTTTGAGCGCCGTCAGGCCGTCGCGTAACAACGCGGTCATGTCCGCGCTTTCGGGCCGCATACCTTCCGGGGCCGCGCCGCTCATACGCTGATTCCTTTCCGGGTTCGCGGAACTCATACGCTTGTTTCCTTCCGCGCTTTCGGAATCAATACCGCCGTACCGCCCATATACGGACGCAGAATTTCCGGAATCGTTACGCTTCCGTCCGCTTGCAGATGGTTTTCCAGAAACGCTATCAGCATACGCGGCGGCGCCACGCAAGTGTTATTCAACGTATGGCAGAGCTGTATTTTGCCGTCGGCGTCGCGGTAACGGATACGCAGTCGCCGCGCTTGCGCGTCGCCCAGATTGGAGCACGAGCATACTTCAAAATATTTTTGCTGGCGCGGAGACCACGCTTCAATGTCGCAGGACTTGACTTTCAAATCGGCGAGGTCGCCGGAACAGCATTCAAGCTGGCGTACCGGAATTTCCAAGGCGCGGAACAGTTCCACCGAGTACCGCCACAGTTTTTCGTACCACGCCGCGGAATCTTCCGGCTTGCATACCACAATCATTTCCTGTTTCTCAAACTGATGAATCCGGTAGACGCCGCGTTCCTCAATGCCGTGCGCGCCCTTCTCCTTACGGAAACACGGCGAATAGGAAGTGAGCGTTTGCGGGAGGGCGTCGGCGGGGAGAATCTGGTCAATAAAGCGGCCTATCATAGAGTGTTCCGACGTGCCGATGAGATACAAGTCCTCCCCCTCAATTTTGTACATCATGCCGTCCATGTCCGTCTGGCTCATGACGCCTTCCACGACGCCGCCATGAATCATAAATGGCGGAATGCAGTAGGTGAAGCCCTTGCCAATCATGAAATCACGTCCGAGGGCGAGTACGGCCTCATGCAAGCGGGCGATGTCGCCGAGCAGATAATAGAAGCCGTTGCCGGATACGCGTCCGGCGGCGTCGAGGTCGATACCGTTGAACGAGTCCATAATTTCCGTATGGTAGGGAATCGGGAACGCGGGCGTGACGGCCTCCCCGAAACGCTCCACCTCGACGTTGTGACTGTCGTCGGGGCCGAGCGGCACGGACGGGTCAATCATCTGCGGGATAAGAAGCATTTTTTGCCGGAGTTCGCGTTCCAATTCGGGTTCCCGGGCCTCCAGCTCTTTGAGGCGTTCGGCCTGCGCCGTGACCTGTTTTTTGACTTCCTCCGCCTCCTGTTTTTTGGACGGGTCTTTCTTGGCCTGTCCCATGAGCTTTCCGATTTCCTTGCTCAAACGGTTGCGGTCGGAACGGAGCTTATCGGCCTCCGCGATGACAGTACGGCGTTCGGCGTCGAGCGCGAGAACCTCATCCACGAGGGGGAGTTTGGCGTCCTGAAACTTTTTCCGGATATTCTCCCGCACGGCGTCGGGATTCTCCCGGATAAAACGAATGTCAAGCATATGGATTCTTCCTTTCTGTCAACAACGGCGGGATGTTTCACGTGAAACACCCCGTGAGTTTGTCAGCGCGATTTGTTTGTATAGGTTGGCGCGTAAACTTGTAGCGCGCTTTATTCGTATGGGTTGGCCTGTAAGCCGTCAGGGCGTTTCCGGCGCGTCCGGTTGCGGCTGTGACGCCTCCGCGATTCGTACGGGCGTCGCCTCCTGAATCTGACGGTATCGGTCTAACGGGGAAATGACGCCGTCAGCCGGGGATTCCGACGGCAGATTCTTCGCCATGCCGTCCGCCTCAAACGCGTCAACGCTGGCCTGACACGCCCGGTAACGTCCCGTCTGATACTGCGCCTCAATCGCGTAAAGCCGCCGCAAGGCTTCCGCCTGACGCCGTTCCGCCTCCGCTTGCGTCAAGGCCTCGTCGCGTTCGCCCTCCGTCTCTTCCAGACGCGTTTCCAAATCCCGTTGCGCGTCCTGTAGGCCGATAATCTTTTCCTGCAGGTTCTGCACTTCCTGCATGACCGAAACCGAGTTTTGCAGTTTCCCCAACGCCTCCGTATTGTTGCGCTGGTGAATCAGCGACGACAGGCACATCAGCAGTAAGGCCGCGCTGAACAGCAGTAGAATATAAATAAATACGCTGTTTCCGCCTTTCCGCTCCGCCGACGCGTCCGGCATGGAGTTCTTTTCGGCGGACGGCGTCCCCTCTCCGGACGCGTCGGCTTTGTATTCCGCGTTTCGCTCTTCGTTGTTCATTCCGTGTAGTCCTCTCGCGGCTGAATCCGTATCAGGGATAACGCCTCCAATAAGTCGTTCAAGTCGTCAAGGCCGTAATAGTCCAGCTCAATGCGGCCCTTCTTGCGTCCATTGATAATCCGCACGCCCCGGCCTAACTTCGCCGACAGTTCCTTTTGCGCCTCCGTCGTATAGTCAATGTCCTTCGGGTCGTCGAGCTTCTCCTTACGCACGATGAAGTCAGGCTTTTTCCGCTCCGCCATGCGCTGTTTTGCGAGGCGTTCCGTTTGACGCACCGAAAAACCGCCGTCTATGACTTCCTTCGCCGCCGATTCCTGCAAGTCCGCCGGAAGCGGGATTAGCGCTCTTGCGTGTCCGGCGCTCAGACGGCCCTCCTCCACGAACGCCCGCACAGGCTCCGACAAGTCCAGTAAGCGTAACGCGTTCGCCACCGCGCTGCGCGACTTCCCCACGCGGCTTGACACTTCCTCCTGCGTCATGTGATACAGGTCTATAAGCGTCTTGTAGCCTGCGGCCTCTTCCATGGGGTTGAGGTCCTCCCGCTGGAGATTCTCAATCATGGCAAGTTCCGTCGCGGTCTGGTCGTCGGCCTCGACGATAATCACCGGGACTTCCTCCAAGCCCGCCATACGCGCCGCCCGCCAGCGCCGTTCCCCCGCGACAATCTGATAATAGCCGGAATCCAGTTTCCGTATCGTCAAGGGCTGTAGAATCCCGTGCTGACGGATGGAGTCGGCGAGTTGCGCGAGGGCTTCGGGGTCAAAGTTTTTCCGGGGCTGTCCGGAATAATTCTCAATGTCCGTAATGGGGAGTTTCATCAGGCCGGTTTCGCCGGATTCCGGCTTATCCTCATCCAGAAACGCGCTCTCCCCGAATAACGCGCCCAATCCCCGACCAAGGCCGGACGGCTTTTTCATCATGCGTTTCACTCCTTCCCGGCAAATCCGCCGTGACCACGTTCAGACGGCTTTTCGGCGCATTTGTCGCGCCGTCGCTCGAACGCGGTCAAAGGGCGGATTGTTTCCGTAAAAACTCCTCCGCCAACGCCTGATAGGCAATCGCGCCCCGGCAAAGCGGGTCATAGGCGGCAATCGGCGCGCCGTGGCTGGGGGCCTCGGAGAGGCGCACATTCCGCGGAATGACCGTCGCGTAGACTTTCCCGGGGAAATAGCGCTTGACTTCCTGCGCCACCTGCATGGCAAGGTTTGTCCGCACGTCGTACATGGTCATGAGCACGCCTTCCAGCTCCAAGCGCGGATTGAGGGAACGCCGTACAAGGCGGACGGTATTCATCAAATCCGACAGGCCTTCGAGCGCGAAATACTCCGCTTGTACGGGTACGAGAATCGTATCGGCGGCGCAAAGGGCATTCAACGTCAGCAGTTCGAGCGACGGCGGACAGTCGACAAAGATAAAATCGTATTGTTCGCGTACCTGCGCAAGCGCGGACTTTAAGAGAAATTCCCGATGTTCCACGCCGATTAGCTCAATAGCGGCGCCCGCGAGCGCGTTACTGGACGGCAACACATCCCCGTAACGGGTAGGGACGATAGTTTCCCCGACGGAATCTATTTCCGTCAGAACGTGGTAGACGCCCTCGGAAGCGTCCTTATCGACGCCCATGCCGGACGTAGAATTCGCCTGCGGGTCAAAGTCGCATAACAGGACGCGTTTCCCAGCCTCCGTCAAAGCGGCGGTCAGGTTTACGCAAGTCGTGGTTTTGCCGACGCCGCCTTTTTGATTGACAACCGCGATTATCTTACTCAAAAAATCACCCGCTTTCCATGGAATCTATTATAGCAACGCGACGACATTCTTGCAAGGGCGTAACGCAAAATTTTCGCGGCGGCGTTTGAAAGGGGAGGGGGACAGAGGGAGTTTTTATGTTTCACGTGAAACAACGCGCCCGGAGAACACAACGGCGGGGGCGTCCAGCGTTTCACGTGAAACAATCAGGAAGCCCCCGCGAAAGATAGGTTGTCCGTCAGCCCGTCGGCGTCAAGTTAATTCGCCAAGCGGATAGCCCGTCGGCGTCAGGTCGTTTCGCCGAGCAGATAGCCCGTCAGCGGCGGAATTTTCAGTTGCAGACGCCGGTCGGCGATAACGTAGAACTTTTGCCCCGTCAGCAGGTCGCACGCCTCCGAGCCGCCCGGCCATGTAATCGTAATTTCCTGTTCGTAGTCCCCCGCGTTCATCACCAGCGCGGTATACTCCGCGTGTTTCTTCCGTCCAAACGCCAGTATCGGCCCCGACGTGTAGAGCCAGTCCAAGTCTCCCCGTTGCAACGACACCCGCGCATGACGTAACCGCCCTAACGCCGCGAAATGCCGTTGCAGGTCGTTCTCCTGATGTCCCCACGGATACGCGCCCCGGTTGAACGGGTCCTCCCAGCCTTCCATGCCGCATTCGTCGCCATAGTACACCGTCGGCGAACCCGGGAAGGCGTAGAGTATCATAGCCGCAAGGCGTACCAGTATCAGGCCGCGCCGCCGCTCCTCCGGCGACAGGCGGAACTCCGCGCAGGCCTTTTTACTGTCAGGGTGACGCTTCGCGCCGAGTTCCGTTAGAATGCGCGCCGTGTCATGCGTCCCTAAGAAATTCATCGCCGAGTTGAACGCCGCCGAGGGGTAATTCTCCCGCAACGTCTCCAGACGCTCCCGGAAGATGTCCGCGTCGCCGCCGCGTAAGTAGTCCAGTACCGCGCTACGGAACGGGTAATTCATGACGCCGTGAAGCTCATGCCCGAGGAAATACCGCCGCCGTTGCGAGTAGGCGATTTTGTTGCTTGCGTCCTCCCAGACTTCGCCAATCAGCACGGCATAGGAAGCGGTTTCGTGCATGACCTGCCGGATATGCGCAATAAAGCTGTCAGGGAGTTCGTCGG
>JAFSOM010000218.1 GCA_017447005.1 Oscillibacter sp. | reverse complement strand
GGCGTTAGGCTTGCCGTGTTTCGGCGCCACTCGCGGCTTAGGGCTGATGATTGGCATTGCCGTCAACGACGGTTACAGCAACAAGGAAATTGCGAACCGTCTGATTGACAATGGCTTGCTCGTCCTGACCGCCGGCGCGGGTATGCGCTTGCTCCCGCCATTGGTCATCACGAAAGAGGAAATGGATAAGGGCCTTTCTATCATGAAACAAATCCTTTCCTGACGCTTATCCGCGTAACCCCCTAAATCCCCCGTTTCAGGGGAGACTTACGGAATTTAAAAGCGTTTTCAAAAAAATCGTTCCCCCGTCTCTGAAAGGGAAGGGGGACAGGGGAAGGGTTTTATTCTCTTTCCCGAACGCGCTGACATAAACGGAGGAATCCCATGGAAAATCACAAGCACTTTCTAAAACTCTTGGACTTTACCCCGGCGGAAATCCAACGCTTTCTCAATACCGCCGCCGACTTGAAAGCGAAAAAGAAAGCGGGCGTCCCGCACCGTTATTTGGACGGTAAGAACGTGGCGCTGATTTTCGAGAAAACGTCCACCCGGACGCGTTGCGCGTTTGAAGTCGCGGCGCGTGATTTGGGCATGGGCGCGACGTATATCGCCACGGGCAGTCAGATGGGCGTCAAGGAGAGTATCGCCGACACCGCCCGCGTACTGGGCCGCATGTACGACGGTATCGAATACCGCGGCTACGGTCAAAGCATTGTGGAGGACATCGCAAAATACGCGGGCGTCCCAACGTTCAACGGCCTGACGAATGAGTTTCACCCGACGCAGGTGTTAGCCGATTTCATGACGATTCGGGAGCATTTCGGCAAACTGCGCGGCGTCAAGCTTGTGTATCTCGGCGACGCGAGATACAATATGGGCAACAGTCTAATGGTCGGCTGCGCGAAAATGGGACTTCACTTTGTCGCCTGCGCGCCGAAAGCGTACTGGCCTGACAAAGCGCTGACCGCAACCTGTCGGGCAATCGCAAGGAAAACCCGGGCGACGCTGGAGTTTTCGGAAAATCCCATGGAGGCGACGAAGGGCGCGGACGTGCTCTACACGGATGTCTGGGTATCCATGGGCGAACCCGTGGAAGTATGGGAAGAGCGCATTGACGCGTTGGCGCCGTATCAGGTGACGACGGAACTGATGGACAACGCCGGGCCGCAGTGCCGTTTCATGCACTGTCTGCCGTCGTTCCATGACCGCAAGACCGACATAGGACGCGAAATGGGCGAACGTTTCCACCGGGACGCGATGGAAGTCACCGACGAAGTCTTTGAATCGGAACGTTCCATTGTGTTCGACGAGGCTGAAAACCGTATGCACACGATAAAGGCCGTCATGTACGAACTTATGAAATGAGCCGTAACGCGTAAAACGAAAAACGACGCTGTCCGTCCCGCAATGGGATGAACGGCGCCGCTTTTTTATCAGTTTCCGTAATGAAAACGAATTTGCGCGATAATGATGGTATCGGATTCCACTTTATAAACGATTCGGTGTTCGCCGTCAAGACGCCTGCTCCACCATCCGGCCCAGTTTTCCCGCAACGCTTCCGGCTTTCCGGTTCCGCTGGTTGGCGTGCGGGAAATCTCGTCAAGTAACCGGTTGATTTTCCGCAACATTCTTTTGTCCTCGCCCTGCCAGTATAGATAATCTTCCCAGCCTCGCGGCAAAAACATCAGATTCAGCATATTATTCCATGCTCCTGAGTTCTTCCATGGTTTTGGGAATCAGCGCGGCGCGTCCGGTTTCGTACTCCTCAATGGTCTTATGCAGTACGGCCAGATTTTCGGCGGAGTAAAACGGGTCAGCCCGCAACGGAAGAAAGGAAATGCCGTTTTCCCGTACTACGGCCTTTGCGAACATCGTAAACGCGGTTGACATATTCAAGCCGAGTTGTTCCAGTACGGTTTCCGTCTGCTGTTTTAATGCGTCGTCCATGCGAATTGATACGCTTGCCATATGATACCGCCTCCCGCCGTCCATTGTAACGCGCCGTAGGGCGATTGTCAAGAAATTGCGCGGTTTTCATGGCGCGAACCTTAGCGGAAAGGGCAAGGTTCGCGCCTGTGCGTTGTAACGTTATTCTATGGGTTTCTCCACACGTTCGAGTAGGGCGACGGCGTGCGCGGCGATTCCGGAGCCGTCGCCCGTGAAGCCTAACTTCTCCTCCGTCGTCGCTTTGACGTTCACGCAGTCGGGCGGAATCCCGAGAACGTCGGCGAGCGCCGCTTCCATGCGTTCGCGGTACGGCGACAGCTTCGGCGCCTGCGCGATAACCGTCGCGTCCACGTTCACGACGACATAACCGCGTTCCGTCAAGCGTTCCCGCACGTCGCGCAGTAAGATAAGGCTGGAAATGCCCTTGTATTGCGGGTCGGTATCGGGAAAGAGGCGTCCGATGTCGCCCAAACGCGCCGCCCCGCAAAGCGCGTCCATAACGGCGTGGGTTAAAACGTCGGCGTCGGAATGCCCTAACAAGCCCTTATCCCACGGAATCCCGACGCCGCCCAGTACCAGCGGACGCCCGTCCGTCACGCGGTGCACGTCGTAGCCGTGCCCGATTCTAAGCGTTGTCATGCCGCGTCACCCCGTTTCCGCCGTCAGGTAATGCCCATACGTCTGCGTAAAATCGCCTCGGCGAACAGCATATCGACGGGCGTCGTGATTTTCAAATTCTCCTCTTCGCCGTCAATGAGAAAGACCGTTTTGCCCATGCGCTCCACAACGGAACAGTCGTCGGTCAGTTCGGCGCCGGACTCTAAAGCCGCCTGTAGGGACGCCTTCAAGAGATTCGCGTCAAAGACTTGCGGCGTCTGCACGGCGCGGAGTTTGTCGCGGTGGATGGTACGCTCAACCTCGCCGCCCTCCCTTACGCGCTTAATGGTATCTTTCAGCGGAATGGCGGGGGCCGCCGCGTTACATACCGCCGCCTTTTCGATGACGCGGTCGATTAAATCCGGCGTAACGAGCGGGCGGGCGCCGTCGTGGACAGCGAACAGGGCCGTGTTCCGGCTTGCTCCCATGGCGGCGCGCAGTACGGACGCCTCCCGCGTCGCGCCGCCCACGACGACTTTTTTGCACTTCGTCAGCGCGTACTCCTTACAGAGCCGGGAAATTTCCTCTAAGTCCTGTTCCCGCGCCGCCACGATGATTTCATCCACGCGCTTGGCTAACTGTAACGCCGTCAGCGTCCGCACGAGTACGGGCACGCCGCAGAGCGACAGAAACAACTTATTCGCGCCGTCCATCCGACGCGCCGAACCCGCCGCCGGGACTAAGGCCGTACATTTGGGCCGTTTCTTTTTGAAAAAGGAAAACACGCCTGATTCCTCCGTTTTTCGGGTGGTGATATGTCCTCACTGGGGATTATCGTCCCGCGAGGGCTTTGACGCTTGCTTGTCACGGACATTTTCCGCTTTACGCGTCTGCGCTCCTTTTCGCATGGCGTTCATGAGGCTGTTTTCCACGTTGTCATATTCGCTCCGCTTGGCAAGCACAATCTCCGAAATGATAATCTGCTTGGCGTTGTAGAGCATTTTCCGTTCCCCGGTGGACAATCCCCGCTGGCTCTCGCGCTGTACGAGCGACTTAATCACCTTGGCGACCTCGTACAAGTCCCCGCTCTTTAAACGCGAGAGATTTTCCTGATAGCGCTTGTTCCAGTTGGCGTTGGCCTCCACAGTCAGGGACGGAATCGCCTTCATGAGTTCGTCCGCCTCGCTCTCGGTGATGACGTTCCGGATACCGACGACCCCGGCGCTGGACGTGGGAATTTTCAGCACCAGGCTACTTGCCGGCATGTTAAACACGTAGTACTTCTTCTTGACGCCTGCGACTTTTTCTTCCACAATGTCTTCAATCTGTCCCGCGCCGTGCAAGGGATGCACGACATAGTCCCCAATGCTGAACATAGCGGTGTAACCTCCTCTCGTAACTGCCTTGGCGGGGTTTCGTTCCCGCCGTCTCCGTTTCCGGAATCTCCTATCGTACACGATAATTATAACAGATGTTGGCATAATTTACAAGAGGGAATTTTAGATAAAACGAGAAAAAAATAGCGGACGAACGGGAATTTCCATTCGTCCACAAGGTTTTCATAACGGGAAAGTGAAAGAATCAATGCCGCCTTCCGCGATAATGAAAAGCGTTTCCGTTTGTGCAATCCGCCGAATGATAACGAATCCGCGCCGGAAACGTCCGCTTATCGTTGCGTTATCGTTACTTGCGGGCGTTTCGCGCAAACGTTTTTTTCCGCCTGTGCGGTTGCGCCGCTCAAAGCCCTCCCCCTTTGGGGGAGGGTGG
>JAFSOM010000217.1 GCA_017447005.1 Oscillibacter sp. | reverse complement strand
TTTTTCCTGCCAGTTGTCCGGTTTCATCTTGTTCCATTCCGTCTCAAAGGGATTGGACGGCAGATGTTTTTCCATTTCGTAGAGCACATCCCATTTCACGTTGTTGACAATCTTATAGTTGCACAGCAGGATATACCATACGCAGGAAAACAAGTAGCCCGTCAGGCATACCAGAAACCATACCCACACGTCCCCCTTATTGAACAGGGACGTAATTGTTATTATCAGAGCGTTGATAGAGATGAACAGCGTGTTAGTTTCCATGCGGCGTTTCGTGGAACGGTCAAGCATTTCCATGTAGAGCTTGTACTGTTCCAAAAAAAGGCGATTCTTATCGGGTTCATAGTTTTCATCGAATTTCATTGCGTTCAACTCTCCTTTCAATCAATCGACGGGCGGACACCTACATATTCCATTGATAATGGAACGTGGTTTATGAAGTGGAAGAATCCTTTGCGGATTATTTGCGCCTATTTAACGGCATTGCTACGAAAACAACAATAAACAGAACAAGGATAAGAATAGCGATTCCTACCCATGCTAATCCCAAACGCCAAAATTCCTTCAAAAAATCGAGAATGTGTGTCAAAATATTGCCTATAGGGCTATTTTCTGAGTGAAGCCATTCAGATTTATAGACCCAAAACGCTATCGAGATTATCCCGAGGAGAATATATAGACGCCCGAATAATTGGGGAAGTATGGAGTCTAACTCAGAATTGGAATAATAGCGCCGTTTTTTCTTTGGCGTCCATAGCCATGAAAGACGTTTGGGAGGAGTCTTAGACCTATGCTGTTTCAAGTAAACTTCCCATTCCGATTGAAAAGGCTGATATGGAAAATTTTTTTCCATATCATAAATCACATTCCATTTAGCGGAATTGACCAGCGTAAAATTGACTACCCAAAAGTACCATACTCGTGAAAGGGAAAAGCCCACACAAGCCACAACAACTAGGAACACTACAATGTCATCCATAGTATATTTATCAGAAGCGGTCAAATATCCAAAAAGCGTTCCCAGAAAACTGTTGATACCCATGAAAAACTCATGAATTTGCAGACGTTTTTCAGCAGAATAGTCAACCGTATCCAGATAGGTCTTGTACTGTTCCAACAGTCGGTCTTGTTCGGGGGTCTCGGTTTCTGAATTACCAGCCGGAGAGGAATCGGGCGGGGCATTGGAACTCACGGAAATCTCTCCTTTCTAACGTACATTCGGAAACGCTTTGGCGGCGTTGAGGGCGCGGAAGAGTAACGCGACAATCAAGCCTGTGACGCTTCCCGTAAAGACGGACACGAACAGCAGGACGGGCAGGTAGTAGAGCGGGGCGACGTTGCCAAGCGTAATCATAGCGGCGGCGATTTGTCCGCACTGGTGGGCCGCCGCGCCGCCGACGGAGACGCCGTAGACCGACAGCCGTCGGGCGCGGGACAGGACGGTCATACAGGCCAGCGCCGTGACGCCGCCGAGAATCGAGAACAGGAACGCGTTCATATTCCCGGCGAACATGGACGCAAGCAGACAGCGTGACAGGAGAATCAGCAGGGCGGACGGCGAGCCGAGCGCGTAGAGGGCGAACAGCGTGACGATATTCGCCAGTCCGAGCCGGACGCCGGGGAGAGGAATCAGGGCCGAGAGCGGGAACGCGCTTTCCATCCAAGACAGCCCCAGCGCCAAGGCCGTCAGCATAGCGCAACGCGTGAGGGCGTTTGTGGTCAGTTTCATACGGCGGCTTATCCGAGTACGGCGTCGGGGGCGTCAGCGGGAATCGCGCCGCCCTCCAGACGAATCACAATCCGGGCGGGCAGACAGACGATGGACTGTCCGCTGTGCGTGATAACGCCCGTGTGTACGCAGTCTTGCGTAGGGCAGTCGGCGTCGAGCACCTGTACGCCGTCGGTACTGAACGCCGCGTGAAGCGTGTAGCCGTTACAGGCGTAAGCGCGCTCCAAGGGCGTATCGGTCGACAGCCGGACGCGGTCAATCTCCGCGCCGTCGGCGTACACGACAGCGGTCAGGACTTCCGCCGCGCCGCCGCGCCAGCGTCCCAGCAGTATCGCGCACGCCAGCCCCGCCACGCATAACGCTACCACGCCGTCCCATAAGGTCGGCTTTAGTCGCGGCGTCCGTTTTTTCGGGACGCTCCGCGCTTTCCAGTTCCCGTGACCCGTCATACTCCGCGCTTCCTTCCGTCATACTCCGCGCCTCTCTCCGTGACGCCTACCAGTATACCAGATTTTGCGGCGTTGCGCAAGGGCTTTGCGAAAATTCGTTCGCGTATCCGCATGTATGCGTAAAGTTTTCGTTGGCAAGTAAACTTTTGGACGGAAAACCCCTCCCCCTGACCCCCTCCCCTTTCAGGGGCGGGGGAACGCTCGAATATGCGTGAAATCTGTGAAAAATAAATTTTGATGGCGTTTCCAAGCTGAATTTGTCTTTATCATCGTCCTTTCGGATTTCGTTCCCCCGTCCCTGAAAGGGAAGGGGGACAGAGGGAAGGGTTCGATTGCGCGCAATTTGCCAACGATTGCTACACGCATACACCGACGGAAAAAGAAAAAACTTGACATCACAGGGCGGACATGGTAAGGTAGAATGTCAGTAAGAGAAATTAAGGCGGAAAGTCAGCAAGACGGATTACGGCGAACGGCTTATCAGGCCGCTTTTTTCTGCGCGGGAGGCGTAACGAAGGCTTTTGAAG
>JAFSOM010000216.1 GCA_017447005.1 Oscillibacter sp. | reverse complement strand
GTACATGCTGTACCCCTTCATTCCGTTCGCCCTCCGTCTATCTGATGTTCCCATCATAACAGACCGGGCCGTTTACTGGTACACTCCCTGTCTTTTTTTGGTACACTTTGTGGCGGAATTTGGTACAGTCTATCTGTCCGTTTTTGGTACACTCTATATTACCACTTACACCAGTCCAGTTCATTGAGAACGATGTTGGACAGAAGCGGAGAAATCACGCTCCCTTGCGGCGTTCCTTTTTCTGGAAAACCGATTCCGGCCACTTCCGCCTTCAACATGGCGGAAATAATGCTGATGAGCTTTTTGTCCCGGATTCCCAGCGCCCATATCTGCTTCAACAGTTTCCCGTGGCTGACATTATCAAAGAAGCCTTTGATGTCAATGTCCACCACATAGTAGAAGTGAGAGCGCTGGATGTTCTTGTTGACTGCGGACAATGCGTGTTCCTGACTTCTGTTCGGTCGGAACCCGTAACTGTGTTCGTGAAATTTCGCTTCGCAGACAGGCTCCATCACTTGCAGTACGCATTGTTGAATCAGGCGGTCAAGGATAGTGGGAATACCGAGCGGGCGTTTTTTCGTGGGGTCGCCGCCTTTGGGAATTTCCACGCGGCGGACGCTTTGCGGTTCGTACCAGTCCAGTTTGCGCTGAACCAGACTGACCAGTTTCTGGTCTGAGAGCTTTTCCAGGTCTTTGATTGTTCTGCCGTCCGTGCCGGCGGTCTGACTTCCGGGATTCGCTTTGATGTTGCGATACGCCAGCCGTATGTTTTCGGGCAGAGAGATGAGTTCCACTAAATGCTTGAACTCCCTGCCCTTCAAACTGTCCGCGTACAGCTTATCCTGAATTTTCTGAAAGTCGTAATATTCCGCATGGCGCAGTTTGGACTTCTTTTTGGCCTTGTTTCGTGTTGTCATAGTCGGCCTGCTTTCCGTTTGGATTCGGCCTTTCTTAGTCCTACTCGAACCTATGACGTTTGTCTGCAATATCATTTTTCTTGCAATCTTACCCTGACTACAGCCCTTCCCTCCGCCGCTTACTTTTTTCACGGTTTCACAGGTAGCATGGCTGCGCCTTCCTCCCCGATGAAGAAAAGTTATATCGCGCCTCCGGTAAGCGGGCGACACGATTTTCCTTTTCAGCGCTTCTCAGCCCGCAATGGCTCCGCGTCGGGGACTTTCCACGTTCCGATTTTCCTATTCTTTTGCAACCGCACTTAGGCTTCTCTTTAGACCTGCGCGTGGGACGACGCCTGTAACGTCGTAAGGCGTTTCATAACATGCAATTTTACTCCGCCTCGCGCGCGCCGCTATTTGCGGCGGCGGCCTTTTTGACCGCCCTTCATTTAGGCCCGTACCTTCGAGATTTCGTCAGTGGCTGTCACATTCTCACCATATGCGGTTATGAACCCCCGGCCTATCACCCGCGGCCACCTCTGGCTCGCTTTTGCCCCGCCGTTTTTCAGGTCGAACGGGGCGGGCGCGTACAGCCGACTTCCGCGTGCTGTGTCAGTCCCGGAGATTGCGCTCCGTTTCTTCCAACGCAGTATTAGGGAAAGCGTTTCCGGGCGTTACTCCTTCATTCCACTTTTCGGAAAATCAGTTAGAGAAACATAGTTTCTCCGTCGGTTTTACCTCGTTGCAGGACATTTCCCACGTCGAGTTTGTGCGACAACGTGTCGCTTCACGCATGTTAAAAATCAGTTCGCCGACATAGTTCCAAACGACGGTCGCGGCGGCCACGTCGTCTCCCGCGACGGTGGGCGGCGTGGACGCGAACGCCGAGAAAATCACGCAGGCCAGTACGATGATACATCCTTCCAGACAGATTCCGGCGTAGGTTTTTAGAAACGCTATGCCGATGTTGCTGGAAGGCTGTCCGGCGAAGCTGGCCAGCGGAATGGGGGCAATCGCGGTCGCCATGTAGAGCTTGAAGAACCGGGAGTAGACCGTCAGAACCATCGTCAGCGACAGAACCCAGATGAACAGCGAACCTAAAAGCGTTATGGCCCATAGGGGTGTAGAGTATTTATTGCGAACCCTACAAGGCATGTTCGTGGTACGTGAAAATAGCTGACTTCAGATGTACTGGACAGTGGAAAGTTTTTGAAGAAAAAAGAGGTAGCCCTCAGAGCGGTCATATGGTATCCTTAAAGTCGCTAAACTCAAAGAAAGGATACTGCCGCGGGGGGCTACTGCTGTTATCATAGCGTAATTTCCCGCAGCTTGCAAGAGGATATGTGGAAACGGATTGAGGAAATTTTAGAGGGCTTTCGGAAGGAGTTCTCATACAAGAGCGCGTATAAATGGCTTATCGTTCTCGTGATAGGAATCATGGTAAGGACGGATAAGCTGGGCGTGACGAGCGTTATCCGGAACCTCGCGCTCAGGCCGGAAAGCTATGAGAGCATGATGCGTTTTTTTCGCGCTTCCTCATGGCGTCTGTCCTCCCTGCAAAGCGCGTGGCTGGCCATTGTCAATCGGCAGGCGCCGCTATGGAGACATCAGGGACGGGTCGTCCTGATTGGCGACGGCACGAAAAAGTCCAAAGAGGGTCTGAAAATGCCGGGCGTGAAACGGCTCAAACAGGAATCGGAAACGCAAAGCAAGGCTTCCTATATCTATGGGCATTTCTGGGGCTGCGTGGGAATTTTGACCGGGACAGCGGAAAAACTGGCCTGTTTGCCCCTGCTTTTGCGCCTTCATGACGGCCTGCGGGAAACGGCGGACTGGGACGAATCGGAGGAAACCGGGGCTTCCCATATCACGCGTCTGGTATCCGAAGCCTGCCAATGCGCCGCTCCGTTCGGTCCGGCTTTGCTCCTCTTAGACCGTCTCTACCCGTCCGTGGAGGCTTTGCGCGTCCTCAACGCATGGAACGCGACGCGTTCGGCCCGGGTGGACGTCATATCCAGACTCAAATCGAACGCCATCGCATGGAAAGACGCGCCGGAAGGCAAGTCGGGGCGGCGGGGACGCCCCCGCAAAAAGGGAGAGAAGGTCAAATTATGGGAACTGTTTGAGACAAAACGGGCGGAATTTCAGAAGGAAACCCTGAAAATTCTCGGAAAGGACGCCATTGCGGAGCGTTATTCCGAGGATTTGCTCTGGGGGAAGGGGCTTTATCAAAAGCTCCGCATTGTCCTCGTCCGGGAGGGCGAAAGTCGTTTCATCCTCTTTAGTACGGATTTGTCCCTCAACCCGACCGACATCCTTTCCCTTTATTTGCGCCGTTGCCGCATAGAGGGCTGTTTCCGGGAACTCAAACAGCAAATCGGCGCGTTTTCATACCATTTCTGGAGCAAGTCCATGCCGCGCCTGAACCGTTTTCGCAAGAAGACGGAGCCGCTTCCGCTGGAAAGCGCGACTTCTCCTAAAGACCGCGAACGGATTGTCAAAACAGTTCGCGCCACGGAACTCTACGCTTTAATTTCCGTTATCGCCATGGGCATTCTTCAGATATTGTCCATGGAGTTTGACACGCCCGCGCTTAGAGCGCAGTTGCGTTATCAGCGCACTCCGGCGGGCGAAAGAATATCGGAAGCGAATCTCATGTCTTATCTTCGCCAGCGCGTTTTTATCTTTATGGCTTTCTCCCCTGAAAGCTCCTTAACGCAATTAATTCGTAGCGTTCAGAAGCCAACGGAATCCGAAAAAACCTCAAATGTGGCATAGAGATTTATTATGCGCACTTTTCATGATGCTTTCTCGTGATTTACGCAGAGTTTTTGCGCCCTTTTGTCATTTCTCGCCATAGAAAATTTTCCACTGTCCAGAGATGTAGCATACGCAAAAAAACCGGGGGCGTATTGCACAACGTCCCCGGTGCTTATTTTCGATTAACTGTGAACTTGGGGTACTTGGACGATATTAACATGCTCTGTCTCTAAGCGATTTTACCACAGTGGAGCTAACAGCATATGCCATTGAGAATCTGTTAATTTTCAATGACTTTAATGCTCTCATCGTGGTCATTGACTGTCGTCAACTCTGCGTTGGATACTTCCGATTCGGTAGGAACGGGATGAAATTCCCACATCACAGAGATTGTAGCGTTGATAGCAACATTTTCCCAATTTCCATTCGGATTGCAGTCCCCGCAAAGCTTGAAATAGTATTGGTTATTGTTGAGGTTATCCGAGGAGGATAAAATTGTGGAAAGGCGCACGGGCTTCTCTGTAAGAATTGGAATTTCGTGCCCCAAGCTATCTATCACAGCTAAGTAGAGCATCGGTTTTTCCCCTGTAAGAGGGTCGCTTTTCTGCTCCTTGCTGACCAACTGAACCCTTTTGTTCAAATTGTTCAAACTGACTGATACCGTTACCATCAGCGGTTCGTCTTGTAAATTTGATAATACTACGGCATCGCTTTGACTAGAAAAGTCATATTGTCCCTCATGATTCCGAAAAATGACTTTCGCATCCGGTTCTACAATGCCGCCACCGTAATGTTGAGCCGCACTCATCTCTACTAAGCCATATGGATCCACAGAAAAATCAAAGATTGAACTAAGAAATTGTTCCGTGGAACTTTCAATGGCACTAGTTTTTAAGGACATAATCTCATTGAATTCTCTCGCTTGGTCGGCAACGCCATTCGCGTCTGCAGTCGCTCCCGCTTCGTCGGTAACGCTATCCGCGTCCGCAGTCGCTTCCGCTTCGTCGACGACGCTATCCGTGTCCGCAGGCGCTTCCGCTTCGTCGGCGACGCTATCCGCGTCCGCAGGCGCTTCCGCTTCGTCGGCGACGCTATCCGAGTCCACAGGCGCTTCCGCTTCGTCGGCGACGCTATCCGAGTCCACAGTTGCTTCCGCTTCGTCGGTAACATTTTCCGAGTCCGCAGTCGCTTCCGCTTCGTCGATAACAATTTCCGCGTCCGCAGTCGCTTCCGCTTCGTCGGCAACGCTATCCGCGTCAGCAGTCGCTTCCGCTTCGTCGGCGACGC
>JAFSOM010000215.1 GCA_017447005.1 Oscillibacter sp. | reverse complement strand
TCATCCGTTCCGACAAAGATTCCGGTTACATCCGCTCCAAGAGGGATTGTAAATCGTCGCTTGTAAACTGTTGGACGTTGCCGCAGAAACGGCACGATAATTCGGCGTGGCCCTGTTCCTGTAAAAGTTTGCGCATTTCCACGCGTCCCATAGCCATGAGCGCGGCTTCCATGCGCCGTCGGCTACAGTCGCAACGATAGGCGACGGGCGAACGCTCCAAAATTTCCAGTTGGAAGTCCGGCAAGGCCTTTTGTAACAACGCCGCCGGGTCGGGGTTATCGCGCAACGCCGCCGTGACGGGGCCGAGCGCGTAGACGCCGCGTTCCACACGCGAAATGACATCTTCCGGCGCCCCGGGCAACAGTTGAATCAGCGTCCCCCCGGCGGCTAATACGCTCTGGTCGCGCTCCACGAGTACGCCCAGCGCGCAGACGGTGGGAATCTGTTCCGATTCGGCGAAGTACGCCGCGACATCCTCCGCGATTTCGCCGCTCAACAGTCCGACGCTTCCCGTATAGGGTTCTTTCATACGCAAATCGCGGATAATGGTCAGCGTTCCGTCGTGACCCACGGCGGCGCCGACATTGAGCTTTCCGTCGGGGCGTAGCGGGAGTTCGACGGCGGGGTTGTCGACGTAGCCGCGCACGTTGCCCTCATGGTCGGACACGGCAAGGACGGTTCCCAACGGGCCGCCGCCCTTGAACTGTAACGTAACGCTTGCGGCGTCCTCCTTCATGGCGTTTCCCATCATGGACGCCGCCGCGAGAGCGCGTCCCAACGCGGCGGTGGCGACGGGCAAGGTTTTATGAATTTGCCGGGCCTGTTCGGTCAGATTCCGGGTCGACACGGCGGCGGCTTTCACGTAACCGTCCGCCGAGACCGCCCGGACAAGGCAATCTAATTCGCTCATACGGTCTCCTTATTGATTTCAATGTCATTAAATTAGGCGTTTGCAAGACCCCTCCCCCTGTCCCCCTCCCCTTTCAGGGGCGGGGGAACGGATTTTTTCAGGTCGCTGAAATTCCCGGAAGTCCCCCCTGAAAGGGGGGATTTAGGGGGGGTTATACCGTAAAGTTAATGACATTATATTGATTTGGCTTTCTCCGCCAGTACGAACCAGCGGGTTTCATTGTCTTTCGGGGGCCTACGGGAAAGGTCGCCCGTGATTTCGACGCGGGAAAATCCGGCGTCGCGCAAGAACTCGCGCAGTTGTTCCATCGTCCAAGCGCGTTCGCGGTGCTCCTCGAACGAACGCTCCCAAGCGCCGTCGGGACGCCGCCGGAACAAGTCCACTTGCCATACGCACGTTTGACGCTTTTCCGAAAAGAACGTCCGCCACGCGCAGAAACTTTCCTCCGTCTCGTCCAGATACGTCTGACGGTTCATCATGCGGAAACGGTACGGAGTGTTCACGTCGAAGAGGAAGCGTCCGCCGGGGGTAAGATAGCGCGCCACGCGCCGGAGCGTTTCGCGGAGGTCGCGTTCGCGGGTGAGGTAGTTGAGGGAATCGAACGTAGAGATGACGCCGTCCACGGGCGCGGCAAGTTTCAGACGCGGCATGGACTGACAGATAAACAACGGTTCGGGGATGTCGGGCGCGTCCGTGGGCGTAACGTCGTCTTTGCGTATGCTTTCCCGTATGGCGTCGCCTTTGCGCAGGGCCTCCGTCAGCATTTCCTCCGAGTTATCGGCGGCAATCATGCGGAAACCCTGACGGTAGAGTAGCCACGTTATCGTACCCGTACCGCAGCCCAAGTCTAGGACGGTCTCGACGGGAATTGAGCTTTCCCGCAGGGTGTCGCCGAAAAACGCGGCCCGCGCCGGGTAATCCCCATCCCACATCAGGCCGTCGTAACTGCCGGACAACGCCGCGTACTGTCGGGGACTGCCGCTCATGACTTCTGCTCCGCCGCTTTGCGGGAGAACAGACGCTGATAAGCTCCCGTGCCGTAATTCAAC
The DNA here is from genome assembly GCA_017447005.1 of Oscillibacter sp. Classification (GTDB taxonomy): domain Bacteria; phylum Bacillota; class Clostridia; order Oscillospirales; family Oscillospiraceae; genus Oscillibacter. The sequence goes on along the minus strand of JAFSOM010000215.1, from coordinate 177 downwards.
GAGCGGCTGACGCGGCTGATAGTCGCGCTGGACGCGCCGGTACGGTCGAGAATGTCGCTGTAAATCCAACCCTTGTAAAGCAGATAGGCCACCTGAAAACGCTGTTCCATCGAGCGCAATTCCGGAACCGTGCACAAGTCCTGAAAGAACTCGTAGCACTCCTGTTCGTCCTTGAGT
>JAFSOM010000214.1 GCA_017447005.1 Oscillibacter sp. | reverse complement strand
TGGAGCCATCTGGAACTGCGGAACTACTTCGGGTATCAGGGCGCGTTGAACGGGGACACGGCGGAGGAAGTCTGGAAGCTGTGCAATGAGAAACTCGGAAGCCCGGATATGTCGGCGCGGAATTTGATTCGGCGTTCCAATGTCAAGGCCCTCTGTACTACGGACGACCCCGCCGATTCTCTGGAATGGCATAAAAAAATCGCCGGCGACGGCTTTGAAGTCAAGGTTTATCCCGCGTTCCGTCCCGACCGGGCCATGAATCTGGAAAAGGCGGACTACCCGGAGTATCTGCGGACACTGGAAGCGGCGGCGGGAGAGACAATCGGGAGCTTTGACGCCCTTGTTTCGGCGCTGAAAAGCCGGATAGCGTTTTTCCATGAACGCGGGTGCCGCGTGTCTGACCACGGTCTGGAATCCGTGATGTACGCGCCCACGTCCCGTGAGGAAGTGGAGGCGATTTTCCGCAAGCGGATGGACGGAAACGCCGTCAGCGCGGAGGAAGGCCGCAAATTCAAGACCGCGTTGCTGTTGGCCTTGGGGCGGGAGTACGCCCGCTACGGCTGGGCTATGCAACTTCATTACGGCGTAATCCGGGACAACAGTCAGCGGGTATTCCGCGCTCTCGGCCCCGACGCGGGCGTGGATTCCATCGGCTCGCAGGCGTCCGTGACGGAAATGGCGGCGTTCCTCAACGCGCTGGACGAGACGGACGAACTGCCGAAAACGATTCTCTATTCCCTCAACCCAAACGACAACGCCGCGATTGAAACCGTCATGGGCTGTTTCCAGACCTCTCAGGCCGTCGGGAAACTTCAGCACGGTAGCGCGTGGTGGTTTAACGACCATAAAAAAGGGATGACGGAACAAATGACAAGCCTTGCGTCGGAGGGACTGCTTGCCAATTTCATCGGAATGCTGACGGATTCCCGCAGTTTCCTTTCCTATGCCCGCCACGAGTATTTCCGCCGCATTCTGTGCGACCTCCTCGGAAAATGGGTGGAAAACGGCGAATTTCCCGACGATGAGGCGACGCTCAAACGGATTGTCGAGGGAATCTGCTGTAAGAACGCGGAACGCTACTTCGGTTTCTGAACGCGTTAAAAAGAGCGGGAGCGGAACCGGACGATTCCGCTCCCGTGCGCAAAACGGGGATTATGTGACGCTTTCGGACGCGCCGGAAACTGCCAGCGGGTCAAACGAATGCGATTTGCAATATTCTCTGGGATTCATCCCAAATTCCCGCTTAAAGGCTTTCAGGAAATTGGAATAATCATGAAAGCCGCAATCCAGACAGGCTTGTGTGACTGAAATCCCTGTGAGAAGCAGATTCCGCGCAATGGTAATCCGTTTTTTGATAATGTACTGGTAAATGCTCATTCCGGTGTACTGCTTGAAGAGCTTGCTCAAATGGAACTTACTAATATAAAACTGTTCCGCTAAACTGTCCAGCGTCAAATCCATCGTGATATGCTCGTTGACGTACAACAAAACATGGTTAATCTTGTTATCCTCAGTCACATCCTGGCGCACGGAATCCGGCGTCGCGTAATAACTCCGGCTCAGATAGACAAGGAACTCCATCAGGTAAGCGGAGGACAGCGTGAAACAACCCAATTCCTGCCTGCCTTTTACCTCCGCAATCTGGTCACAGAGCGCTTTCAAGCGAATCAGCGTGTCATGGTCCGGGCGAATCAGGCGGTAGTCCTTACTGGCCGCGTCGTGGAAGCACTTGGAAATATCGTCCCCGCACTCCCGCACACGTTCAAAATAATCGTCCGCAAGCCAGATGACGAACCTCTCATAAGGCGTTCCCGGTTGAATCTCCGGGCGGTGGATGTCCATATTGTTGGTCAGCAGAATGTCGCCGGGGCGGAGATGGTAAGTCTTGCCCTCAATGCAGTAATGGACGTTGCCCGAAAGGAAGAAAAACACCTCATAGAAGGGGTGCTGATGAAAGCCTACTTCGGGCGGAACTTCGTCATAGTAGTGAAAAAACTCAAAATACCGCTCTCTCATGACCTGACGTTCCGTAAAAATATCCCTGTTCATAATGTACAAAAATCCCCCTTTCTTTTGGAACGTCTCTATGATACGCCAATTTTCACCATATTTCAAGCAAAATTCACCACGCAATCTTTTTCGACGGCTGTTATACTGCCAGCATGGTGAAAATTTCTAAAGCAGGTTCGCGCAATACGGGAAACAGATTTTAAAAATGAAAAGGAGTACAGGCATATGAAAAGTTCTTTTCGCTGGTATGGCGACAGCGACCCCGTCACGCTGGACAATATCCGCCAGATTCCCGGTATGCGGTCGATTGTTTCCGCCGTCTATGATGTGAAGCCCGGCGAGGTCTGGCCGGAGGACAGTATTCGGCGTCTTGCGGACGAGTGCGCCGACCACGGCCTGATTTTCGACGTGGTGGAGTCGATTCCCGTCACGGAGGAAATCAAGCTGGGAAAGCCGGAGCGCGACCGCCATATTGAAAACTACTGTGAGAACATCCGCCGTTGCGCGAAATACGGGGTAAAGTGCGTAACCTATAACTTTATGCCCGTCTTTGACTGGACGCGCACCCAACTGGACAAGGCGGCGGCGGACGGCTCGACCAGTCTTGTCATGTACTGGGAGCAGATGAAGGGGCTTGACCCCCTGAAAGACGACATCCATCTTCCCGGTTGGGATTCCAGTTACACGCAGGACGAAGTTCGTGACCTGATTCGCGCCTACGGCGAACTGGGTGAGGAAGGACTTTGGGAGAACATCGCGTACTTTCTCCGGCGCGTGATTCCCGTCGCGGAGGAATGCGGCGTCGTAATGGCGCTCCACCCGGACGACCCGCCTTACCCCATTTTTGGATTGCCCCGCGTGATTAGGACTTGCGCAAAAATAAAACAATCACGTAGGAATTATCGCACAGGAAAGAATCAGCGATTGAGAGTGGAAATCACATAATTCCAGTCTCCGAGATGAATGTCATGAATGACCGGGAGAGCGGCAAAGCGTTTGTCG
>JAFSOM010000213.1 GCA_017447005.1 Oscillibacter sp. | reverse complement strand
TCCAGAAACTTTTCCAGATTGTTGTTGCCGAGCGGCGAGTACTTGACGTAAATTTCCCCCACAACGCCGACTTTCACTTTGGGCGTATGCTTGACCGGAATCGCCGCGAAATCCGCCGCGATTTGCGGCATCATGGTTTTCATGGTTCGCTGGGAAAGCGGTTTCCCCCGCCGGACTTCCTCACAAATTCTGTCCAGCCATTTTTCCTGTACGGCGGCGGCGTCGCCGGGGTGAAGCTCATACGGCGCGGTCTGCGCTTTGAGCGTGACGAGAAAATCGCCATAGGAAACCGACATCAGAAGCATACGCAAAAAGGCCAAGTCCATAGGAAGACTGCTTTCCTTTTCCAGCCCGGAAAAGTTCAGGCTCAACACGGGGATATTGCCGTACCCGGCGCGGGCTAAGGCCTTACGCAACAGGAAAATATAGTTCGAGGCGCGGCACCCGCCGCCAGTCTGCGTGATAATCAGCGCGGTATGGTCAAGGTCGTACTTCCCGGAGGAGAGCGCGTCGAGGAACTGTCCGATGACCAGCAAAGCCGGGTAACAGGTGTCGTTATGGACATACTTCAAGCCGAGTTCCGAGACCTGACTGCCGCAGTTGCCAAGCAATTCCGCCCGGTAGCCGTTCCGCTCCATCGCCGCCGCGAGAATGCGGAACTGTACCGGGGCCATATTGGGGATAAGAATGGTATGCGTTTTCTTCATTTCTTCCGTGAATACGGGGTACGGAGTTTGCATGAGTGTTCCTCCTTATGTCGCGGACGCTTCCGGCTTGCGCGGACGTTCGTCCTGTTCGTCGAGGGCCGCGAACAGACTGCGTAAACGGATACGAACCGCGCCCGGGTTGGTGATTTCGTCAATTTTCAACTGGGTATAGAGTTTTCCGCCCGCCTGTAAAATCTCGCGGGTCTCGTCGGTGGTAATAGCGTCCACGCCGCAGCCGAACGACACCAACTGCACCAAATCGCACGCGGGATTTTCGCAACAGTAATGCGCCGCCGCGTACAGGCGGGCGTGGTACGTCCACTGGTTCAACACCGTCGTGCGGAACGGTTTCACTAAGTGCGACACGGAATCTTCCGTGACGACCGCCGCGCCAAAACGCGTTATCATCTCGTCGATACCGTGATTAATTTCCGGGTCAACGTGGTACGGGCGTCCCGCTAATACAATAATACGGCGTCCTTCGGCTTGGGCGCGTTCCATGACGCGGGCGCCTTCCTGCCGGATTTGCGTCATATGGCGCTCGTATTCGGCGTAAGCGGCGGCGGCGGCCCTGCGGACTTCCCGGAAGGTTATCCCGTGGAAATAGCGGCGCAGAATCGCCGTAATTTTCTTCGTAAAGTCCGCCGGACGGTGAAGGCCCACGTAGTCATAGATAAATTTCGTTCCCGACAGTTCCGGACAGTTCCCCGCCAGCACTTCCGGGTAGTACGCCACGACCGGACAGTTATAGTGATTCTGTCCGAGGCCCTCATCCAGATTGTAGGTCATGCACGGGTAGAAAATGGCGTCAAGGTTGCGCTCCGCGAGCCACGCGATATGACCGTGCGCGAGTTTGGCGGGGAAACAGGCCGTATCGCTGGGAATCGTGCCCTGTCCTTTCAGGTACAGCGCCCGGGTGGAAAACGGACTGTGATAAACCGTAAAGCCAAGCGCGGTGAAGAACGTGTGCCAGAACGGGAACAGCTCCCACATATTCAGGCACAGCGGAAGGCCGATTGTCCCGCGCTTTCCCTTGACGGGCTTGTAGGACTGTATCAGCTTGCGCTTGTAGGCGTAGAGATTCCACGCGTCGTCGGTACGCTTCCCGGTAATCGGACGCTCGCAACGGTTGCCGCTGATATAGCGTTCCCCGTTGGCGAACGTGTTCACGGTCAACTGACAGTGGTTGCCGCAAAGCTGACAGGTTTCGTTTTTCGTCTCCTGACGGAAGTTCCGCAACTCCTCCAAGGTCAGGAGTTTGCTAACCTGTCCGGGGGCGGCGTGACGTTTGCCGTAGAGCGCCGCGCCGAACGCGCCCATTAATCCGGCGATGTCAGGGCGTATCACGTCCACGCCCATTTCCTGCTCAAAGGCGCGCAGTACAGCCTCATTGTAGAACGTGCCGCCCTGTACGACGATACGCCGCCCGAGTTCCTCCGCCGACGAACAGCGGATAACCTTGTAGAGCGCGTTCTTTACGACGGAAATCGACAATCCCGCCGAAATATTTTCAATCGTGGCGCCGTCCTTCTGCGCCTGCTTCACGCTGGAGTTCATAAACACTGTGCAACGGCTTCCGAGGTCAACGGGACGTTTTGCGAACAGCCCAAGCCTTGCGAACTCCCGCACGTCGTAGCCTAACG
>JAFSOM010000212.1 GCA_017447005.1 Oscillibacter sp. | reverse complement strand
TGCGCGTTTTTGGGCGCGGCGATATTCCGGGCGCGCCATAAGGCCTCCTCATACGTCGGGGCGACTTTGTTCTGACCCACGACGAAATACACGCGCTTATGCCCGTACAGCGTGGACGCGGCGCGGTTGCCTGTGCCGTCAATATTGATAAGCTCCCCGGTCTCCGCGAGGCCGTTGACCGACGCAAGATAAACTTCCGTAGTCATCGCGGCGTCGCGTTCGACGGGGCCGCCGTTCCAGTGCCAGTGGGTTTCGTTATGCCCGCACAGACGTTCATAGGCGCCGATTTCCTGTAGCGTCACGGAGCCGCCGAAACCGACGCTTACGCCGTCAATGACGCTGTCGAGGTAGTTGACGACGGCGGCGGCGTCCTCAAAAATCCGCGCCTTGAATCCGCGCTTGCGCAACGTTTCGCATACCTTTTCCAGTTCCATACGTTCCCGCCTTTCCAAAGATTCCCGCCTTTCCAATGCAATCGCGCTTTCCGGCTTTCAAAGCCAATCGCGTTTTACGGCGTTTAGAGCCAGTCGCGCTCCAAGGTCTCCCGGAGACGCCGGAACATCCCGTAATAGTCCGCCTTCGTATTGCGGATAATGCCCCGGGCGACAGCCTCATTATAAGAGTGGGCGACATTGTTTCTATCGTCCAGAGCGTGAAGCCAAAGTTCCGGATTGTCGAGCATGCCCGCTTCGTATGCGGTACGGATAATCATTTTCGGCGACCCCGTTTTCCCCTCCCGGTATCCGTGACGGTCAAGAAGTTCCTTCATGGTTTTCCACGCCTGTTCAAAGCAGATTTCATAGAGGGCGACCATGCCGGACAACTCCACGTTTCCGCGGGGTTCGTCATAGTCGTAAATGTCGCGGAGGTTGTCGAGAGCGCGGATAAAATTATCATACTTACTCATGCGCCGTCACTCCGTTCGTAAATACGCGCCGTTTCGCGCTCGTAAAGATTCTCCGCGTCCCGTTCGCAAGGGTTGACCGCGTCCCGCTCGTATAAGGTCAGCCCGTCGCGCCGGATGGATTCCACTAACTCCGGCTGTACGGGTTTGTCAAGGTTCACAATGTCGAACATGAGCAGGGTATAGGTTTCCTCGTCCACGTCAAGGGAGAAGCGCGGGCCGTCGCCGCCCGTAAAGGCGATGTCAATGTCGCTGCGTTCGCGGAAGTCGCCCCGCGCCCGCGAACCGAATAAAATCACCTTGCGCACGCCGTATTTCTCCGCGAACGTGCGGATTTCCCCTATCACGCGTTCGGAAATGCCCGTCCTGCGGGATAATTCCGCTATGCTTTCCACGGCGTCAGCCCCTTTCCCCACTGTCACAGCATACTGAGTTGCGGCTCGTCGGCGTCCTCGGGACGCAATATCGCGCCCGCCGACGGCAACGCCTTTGCACGATACCGCGCCGGATTCGTTATCGGCGTTTCCGACGCTAACAGCGCCTTTTCCAGCGCGTATTTCCCCTTGAGCGTCATGACGCTGACGCCCTGCGTCGAACGCGTGGCCTTCTGCGGAATCGCCGACGAATGGAACAGCGTACAGCGCGGCTCCGTGGAATACGCCGCGACTTCCGCCTCGTCGGTGAGGTAGAGCATGGATACGAGCGGCGATTTGTCGGAGTACGCGCCGGTCAGGCGGCGGCGGTTGGATTTGGTGTCGTAGGCCGATAAGGGCACGCGGGCGGCTTTGCCGTTCTCGTAGAAGAACAGCAGAAACCCGGAGTAATCGCCCGGGAGTACGGCGTAGATAACGCTTTCGCCGGAATCCATGCCGAGTTTCGCGGGGAGATAATCGCCTAATACGCTGGCTTTCGTGTCGTCGAACTCGCTCAGACGCGTCTTGTAGACCTGACAGCGGTCAGTGAAGAACAGAATTTCCGCGCCGGATGTCGTCTGGAACGTCTGCCGGAGCGCGTCGCCCTCCTTGAACTTCTGTTCGCCGCCCATGCGTAAGGACAACGGCGTGATTTTCTTAAAATAGCCCTCCCGCGACAGAAACGCGTGTACGGCGTATTCGGCGGCGTTCGTATCGGTATCGTCAACGGCTTCGGCGTACTGGTACAGAATCGTCGTGCGGCGGGGTTCGCCGTACTTCTTCGCGGCGGCTTTGAGTTCGTCCGCGATAATCTTCTTGACGCGCTTCGGGTCGTCGAGCGTGGCGCGTAAGTCGGCGGTCTCGGCCTCCAAGCCGCTGATTTCGTCGGTACGCTTCAACAGATACTCGCGGTTGAGATTGCGTAACTTGATTTCCGCGACGTATTCCGCCTGCGTCTTGTCAATCCCGAACCCTATCATTAAATTCGGGACGACTTCGGATTCCTCCCCGGTCTCGCGGATAATCTTCACGGCGCGGTCAATGTCCAGCAGAATCTTTTGCAGTCCGCGCAAGAGGTGTAAGCGCTCCTCCCTGCGTTGCAGTACGAACGCCACGCGACGCCGGACGGAATCGGTACGCCATGCGGCCCACTCCGTCAGAATCTCCCGGACGCCCAGCACTTTCGGCGCGCCGTTTATCAGCACGTTAAAGTTACAGGCGAACGAATCCTCCAGCGGCGTGGACTTGAACAGACGCGACATGAGCTTATCCGGGTCGGCGCCGCGCTTGAGGTCAATGGCAAGTTTGAGGCCGGACAGGTCGGTTTCGTCGCGCATGTCGGATATTTCGCGCACTTTTCCGGCTTTAATCAGCTTTTCCACCTTGTCAAGTATCGCCTCGGACGTGGTGGAATAGGGGATTTCGTAAATCTCAATCAGGTTTTCCGCCTTGACATAGCGGTACTTGGCCCGTACTCTGACGCTTCCGCGCCCGGTCTCGTAAATTTCGCGGATAGCGTCGGCGTCCCAGAGCAATTCGCCGCCCGTGGGAAAATCGGGGGCCAGTAAGGTGGCGGACAGGTCGCAGTCGGGACGCTTCAGAAACGCCGCGGCGGTGTCGCACACTTCCTTCAGGTTGAATCCGCAGAACTGCGACGCCATCCCGACGGCAATGCCGCTGTTGGCGGATACCAGAATATTCGGAAATGTCGTGGGCAGTAACGTCGGCTCTTTCATGGTGTTGTCGTAGTTGTCGACAAAGTCCACGGTATCGGCGTCGATGTCGCGGAAAAGCTCGTTGCAAATCGGCGTCAGGCGGGCCTCGGTGTAGCGCGGCGCCGCGCAGGACATGTCCCGCGAGTACGACTTCCCAAAGTTGCCCTTGGAATCCACGAACGGCGTCAGCAACGCGCCGTAGCCGCTTGACAGTCTAACCATGGTGTCGTAAATCGCGGCGTCGCCGTGGGGATTGAGGCGCATGGTTTGCCCCACGATATTCGCGGACTTGGTGCGCGTCCCGCCCAACAGGCCCATTTTGTACATCGTGTAGAGCAGTTTCCGGTGGGAGGGCTTGAAGCCGTCAATTTCGGGAATCGCCCGCGAGACAATCACGCTCATCGCGTAGGGCATATAATTCGTTTCCAACGTGCGGGTAATGGGTTCCTCCACGACGGCGGCCCGCAGTCCCATCACGTTCGGGTTATTCTTGCGGCTCGTTTCGCCGCTTGCTTTCTTCCTAGGCATACGCTTTCCTTATCCTTAAACTTTATGATATATCCAGTTTGGCTTTCAACGCCTCTTGCAGAATCACGGAACAATCCATTCCGGCGCGTTCGGAAAGCGTATTCAACCAGTTGGGCAGAGAGAGCGTTTTCCGCACAGGCTGACTATCGTAGAGTTTCCGATATTCCAAGGTATCGCAGAAAATCAGAGAAACAATATCGCCTGTACGGGCTTGTACGGCGCGGACATCGGACGGCGGCGGGATAGGTTCGGCGTCCTCCTCGCGGTCGTAGAGCGACAGACAAAGCGCGTCCTCCGCCATTTCCACGGCTTCCGGCAAGGTATCGCCGCACGTGAAACAGCCGTCAATATCGGGGAACGTCACGGAATAGCCGTGCTCCTCTTTGGTAAAAATCGCCGGATACGCGTATTTCGCCATTGCGTTTCACTCCTTATCCAATCCCGCGCTTTTTTTGATAGCGTTCAATGTCCCTGTCGGGACTTCCTGCGAACCGTGGCGGGGAACCTGAAACTTTTTCCCTGTCCGGCGGCTTATCCAGATTTCATGCCGGCTCCCCTCGCGGTACAGATAGCAGTCATTCTCCCGCAGAATCTTTTTTATTTCGCTGACCCGCACGGCGTCTCCTTTCCAAACCTCCCATATCCAATCCCATTCTACCGGAATTTCCTCTTCCGGCTCTATCAGCTCATGCGCCGTTCCCTTTCCCTCGCGCAGTTCCCGCATGGATTTTAACAAATGCGCCTGATTGACGGGACTGAAAAACAAATCCGTTTCTTTCATGATATATCGGCCATTTCCAGATACTCGTAGCCGTGGGCGGCGATATGCTCCTTACGGCCCTGTAAGTTATTCCCTAACAGCAACTCAAATACGCGGGCGGTATTCTCTACGTCCTCGGGCATGACGCGTATCAGACGGCGCGTTTCCGGGTTCATCGTGGTAAGCCACATCATATCGGGGTCGTTTTCGCCTAAGCCCTTGGAGCGGTCAACCTTGACCTTCTTGCCCGACAGCGTTTTGAGGATGTCATTCTTTTCGGCGTCGGAGTAGGCGAACCATGTTTTGTCGCCGCAGTTGATTTCAAACAGCGGCGTCTCGGCGATATACACGTAGCCTTTCTCAATGAGCGTCGGGGTGAGGCGGTAGAGCATGGTTAATATGAGCGTGCGAATCTGGAAGCCGTCCACGTCGCCGTCGGTACAGATGACAACTTTGTTCCAGCGCAGATTGTTCAGGTCAAAGGCCGCCATATCCTTTGCGCGGTGGCTCTGTACCTCCACGCCGCAGCCTAGGACGCGTATCAAATCCGTGATAATCTCGCTCTTGAAAATGAGGGCGTAGTCGGCTTTGAGACAGTTCAGGATTTTTCCGCGCACGGGCATAATGCCTTGATATTCGGCGTCGCGGCTGAGTTTGACGCTACCCAAGGCGGAATCGCCCTCGACGATATAGATTTCGCGCTTGTCGGGGTCACGGGAACGGCAGTCGACGAACTTCTGCACGCGGTTGGCGATGTCGATATTGCCGGAGAGTTTTTTCTTGATATTGAGGCGGGCCTTCTCGGCGCTCTCCCGACTGCGCTTGTTAATGAGAATCTGTTCGGCGACGCGCTCGGCCTCCTGACGGTTTTCGATAAGCCAGATTTCAAGGTTAGAGCGTAAAAACTCCGTCATGGCCTCGCGGATGAACTTATTCGTGATGGATTTTTTCGTCTGATTCTCGTAGGAAGTCTGCGTGGAAAAGTTATTGGAGACGAAAATCAGGCAGTCCTCAATGTCCTCCCACGCGACTTTCGACTCGTTTTTCTGATACTTGCCTTGTTCGCGTAAATATTTATCCAGCGCGGAGACGAACGCGGATTTTGTCGCCTTCTCGGGACTTCCGCCGTGTTCCAGATAACTCGAATTGTGGTAATGCTCGATAACGTGGACGCGGTTGGAGAACCGGAACGCGCAGGAAAGACGTACCTTATATTCGTCCTTATCGTCCCTGTCGCGTCCCTGACGTTCGGCGGCGCGGAATACGGTATCGGTGAGGGCGTTTTCGCCCGCCAATTCGCCGACGTAGTCCGCGATGCCGTTGGAGTAGAGAAAATCGGTCGTCTCAAACTGTCCGGGGGCGGTCTCGTTCTCGAACCGGAAGGCAATCCCGGCGTTCACCACCGCCTGACGTTTCATCACGTCCGTGAAGTACTCCGGCGGGATGGAAATATCGGTAAAAACGTCCAAATCGGGGAGCCAATGGATTTTCGTACCTGTCTGGCGGGCGCGGTTACGGGGCAAGGGCGTCTTTTGCAAGTCCCCGACAATTTCGCCGCGCTCGAAACGCAACTGGTACTCGTAGCCGTCGCGCTGTACGGTG
>JAFSOM010000211.1 GCA_017447005.1 Oscillibacter sp. | reverse complement strand
TTCTCGACGTGTTTTCCCCGCAAACGCAAAGCCCCGTTCGCTGTGAGTTTTTCGACGATGAGATAGATTCGATGGGGTTCTTTGACCCGGCGACCCAGCGCCGCACGGAAACCATCTCGACGGCGTTACTGCTCCCCGCCGCCGAAGTCCTCCCGCAATGCGCCAACGGCGGCGCGGACGGCCTCGCGGTCACGCTGGAAAAATTAGCGGCGCACATTGCGCGGCGGCGCCCGGAATTGTCCGAACGTCTCCGCGCCGACGCGGAACGCTTTCGTGACGGCATGAACCCCGGCGGGCTGGACCGCTACCTCTGCGCCGTCTACCCGGAAGCCGCAACGGGCTTGCGGTATCTCCCGCAGGACGCGCTTGTCATCCTGTGCGAAAGCGGGCGCGTGGAGGAACGAATTAAGGGCGCGCTGACGCGTGTTCGGCAGGATACCGAAACCATGATGGAATCGGGACTGATGGCGGGCGAGTTCTCCAACGTGCAACTCAGCGCGGAGGAGTTCTATACCGCCCTGAAAGACTTCCCCGTCATTATGGCAAACTCCCTTCCCACGTCGCGCTATCCGTTCCGGCCCCGCAGTTTGTCCCATATCAACGCCCGTCAGCTCAGTTCCTACGGCGGCAGTCTCGAAACCGCCGCGTCCGACTTGGAGCAGTACCGCCAATCGGGTACGGCGGCGTTAGTCCTGTGCGCGTCGGACAGCCGCGCCTTGAATCTGCACAGGCTCTTGGAGGAACGCGGCATTTTCTCCGCGCTCTCGCTCAAGGGCGTGACGATACCGCCGCCCGGGGAAATCCGTATCGCTTTGGGCGCGCTGTCCGCCGGGTGCGAATGGCCCTATCTGAAACTCGCCGTTCTGACGGAAGGACAGCTTTACGCGACGCCGCAAAAAGTCCCGAAAGCGCCGAAAAAGGCGTCCAACCGTCAGAAACTGCAGTCCTATTCGGATTTGTCGCCGGGGGACATCGTCGTGCACGAGCGGCACGGAATCGGACGTTTCGCGGGAATCCAGCGTATGCCCGTGGACGGCGTGGAGAAAGACTATATCAAAATAGAGTACGCTGGGGGCGATTGCCTCTACGTCCCCGCGACGCAACTTGACCAAGTGAGCAAGTATATCGGCGGCGGGGAGGAATCGGCCCCGGCGCGGCTGAATCGTCTGGGCGGCACGGACTGGGCGCGGCAAAAGAGTAAGGCGAAAAAGGCCGTACAGGATTTGGCGAAAGGCCTGACGCAGTTGTACGCGGAGCGTCAGCGGCGGCCCGGGTTCGCGTTCTCGCCGGATTCCACATGGCAGAAGGAGTTTGAGGAGGCCTTCCCGTACGAGGAGACCGACGACCAGTTAAAGGCTATCGCGGAAATCAAGCGCGACATGGAGACGCCGCGCCCCATGGACCGCTTACTATGCGGGGATGTCGGCTACGGCAAAACGGAAGTCGCCTTGCGCGCCGTCATGAAGTGTATCCTTGACGGCAAACAGGCCGCGATACTCGTACCGACCACCGTACTGGCGCAACAGCATTACGCCACCGCAAGCGCGCGCTTCCAGAACTACCCCGTGCGCATTGAGACGCTATCGCGCTTCACGCCGCCGAAAGAGGCCCGGCGCATTCTTTCCGCGACGCGTACCGGCGGGGTCGATTTGCTTATCGGTACGCATAAGCTCCTACAAAAAAATATGGCCTTCCATAACCTCGGCTTGCTCGTTATCGATGAGGAACAGCGTTTCGGCGTCACGCATAAGGA
>JAFSOM010000210.1 GCA_017447005.1 Oscillibacter sp. | reverse complement strand
GGGGAGATGTCACGAAGTGACAGAGGGGGGAAAACCAATGTCATTCACTTTACGAAGAATCCCCCTAAATCCCCCCTTTCAGGGGGGACTTCCGAGACTTTCAACGGCCTGAAAAATCCGTTCCCCCGCCCCTGAAAGGGGAGGGGGTCAGGGGGAGGGGTTCGGAAATTCCTTTAAGTTAATGACATTAGGAAAACCGCCCCCAACCGGCGCTACGCGCCACCCTCTCCCAAAGAGGAAGGGCTTAGGACGGCGCAACCTTTCAACAGTTTATTTTTACGCGATTCCTTACGACTTTTGAACGGCGCGTTCCCGGCGTTCCTCCAAAGCCTCATACGCCTCTTTCAAGTGCTCCCGCAGGGCGCGGCTGGAACGGAACGGAAACAGAAAATGAGACCGTTCTTTCGCCTTGTCATGCGCGGAGCGGATATGGGCTTTGAGGGCCTCATAGCGTACAATGACCTGATTTTCTTCCGCGTAACGCTTGAGTTTCGCCACGAGATTCGCGGAGTAGGCCGCGTCAATGGTGAACACGCCGAAGAAGTAGCCGATGACAAAGGAAAACGCGAGATTCTCCGAGAGCCACCGGAGCGCGTCCAGAATGCCCGGATGAACGCCGAAGTAGTACACGGCGCCTAGAATCGCCCAGAACAGGGAGAATTTCGGACAAATAATGCCCTGTATATTGCCCCATTCCCCGCTATAGTCCCAGAGCCGGACTTTCAGCCATTTCAGGGAGATGATTCCGGCGACGTATTCCAGCGCCGTCAGGCTGACCGCCATCCCCGCGAACAGCGCCCACTTGGAACCCCCGGACGCGTCCAGACCGTAGCGCGTCCCCAGCGTGGCAAACAGGTACAGCGCGCACAGTCCGAAGCCGTAGAGCGGCACATAGGGACCCACGCAGAAGCCGGGGTTAATCCATTTGCGTTCCGGGTTCGCGGCGGACAGGAAACGGCGGTAAAATAATTCCAGTATCCACCCGAACAGGGAGCCGATGAAAAACAGATAGGCGTAAATTAACAGGACGCTCATGGAATCCCTCCCAACGTTCATTTTACGCGCCGCCCGCGGAAGAGCGTTTCCGTGACGGCGCAGCATTTATCCGCAAGGCAGACAATCCACGCCTCGCGGCATTGCGGCGGCTTTGTCAGCGTCAGCGGCCACATATGGCTTAGGATAATGCGCCGTTCCGTCTCCCCCACGTCAAAGCGGCGGATTGCGTTTTGAGCCGCCCGTTCCGGGTGTCGGAAGCCGTGCAGACGGTGGGACGGGTCGGGCGTATGCCAGTCGTAAAGATAAAAATCGTGAAGCATCGCGCCGCGTGTCAGGGCCGCCTCGTCCGCCCGCAGATGAAAGCGGCGGTTGATACGGACGCTCAATTCCGCCACGTTCCGGCAGTGGTCGAATGTGGAAACGTCGCCGTGCTGTCGATAGCGGCGCATTCGCTGGACTTCCCCGTCTTGCGAGAGGCTGTCCAGAATACGCGCCGCCTCCGGGGCAAGTTGCAAAAGGGTTTTTCGCTTTTGTTTCATGTCGTTTTCTCCTGAAAGGTTTCCTTGCGGGGGATTCGTTCGCAGGCGTTCGGCGTCGCGGACGGCGAACGGATAAAAGACGGACGGCGAACGGAGGAAAGAGACCGCTTTCCGTCGCGGAACGCGGCCTCTTTACGGCTTACAGGACTTGCAGAATGGTTTCGGTCAGGCCGTTGGCGTCAGTGAGAACCAGTCCGCCCAAGTCAAAGAGTTTGGCGAGGCGCACCCGCGACGCGACGGATTTCGCGTCGAGATACCATACGACCTGTTCGGGCTGTTCGTCGGAGGCGGCCCGGCGCAGGTACGCGCAGGCATAGCGTTCGGAGTAATGGCTGGACACGTCGCCGGAACGGAGCAGGGTTTCGACCTCTTGCGCGCTGACCAGTCCGGTATTGACCGCGCCCGTCCACGAACTCCCCGACGCGCTCAAAAGCAACGCGCATTTGGAGGCGTCGAGACCGGAATCGCCGGAGCGGAAGAGCGTATGCAACGCCTGATAGACTTCTTCCAGCGGTTCCACGGGGTCGGAGGGGAAGCCGTTGATAAGGCGGGACTGTCCGAGCACGCGGATGGTCAGGCTGTCGGCGAGACGGGACAGCGCGGCGTAGGGGTAATCGTCGTCCGTCTGGTCGGGGGCCGGGACAATTAAATGTAAACTGCGGCCTTGCAACAGTCCTTGCAAGGATTGAATCTGGGAGGCCTCCACGGAAGCCCCGGTTAATTCCAGCAACAGGCCGGAGTAGCCGCCCGAGAATACGGCGCTAGCGGCGGGCGTGAGGGCGTTCCATTGCAGGACGTTTCCGGAGAGGTAGAGCAGGGAATCCGCGCCGGCGGCGGCGATGGAGGCGCGCAGGGACGACGCGTTTTCCTGTTCAATGCGGTACTGTATCGGCGTGGCCTGTACGCCCGTGAGGTATCCGGCCTGTACGGCGACGCTTTGCAGTCCGGCGGAACTCCAAAGCCCGCCGGATGTGGAGATAACGCCGATTTTGCGGGGTTCGGCTTGGAGTTTGCGGTAGAGGCGGGCGAGAATCGCGGCGGCCTGTTCGCGTGTGGCGGCGTCATTCGGGAGGAAGAGCGCGCCGTTGCCGTTCATCAGGCCCATGTCATAGGCGAGCGTGATATATCCGGCGTTGGCGGACACGTCCGCGAAGGGCGGCGAACCCGCCAGACCGGAGAGCGTGGAGTAGCCCAAGGCGCGAATCAGGGCGGCGGCGAGTTCGCCCCGCGTGACGGGTTCCTCCGGGCGGAAGAGCTTGCTCTGGTCGGTCATGACGCCCTGACGGTAGGCCGCCGCGAGCGCGGGCGCGTACCACGCGGCGGGGTTGATGTCCTGATAGGGCAGAATGCCGGGGTCGTCGGGGAGCCATTGGAAGAACCGCCCGAGGATGACCATATACGAGGCGCGGCTGAGGGGCTGACGCAGGCCGAAAGCGGTCGACGTGACGCCGTTCATCACGCCCAGTTGGGCGCAAAGTTCAATATCCGCGGCGGCCCAGTGCGTATCAGGCACGTCGGCGAAGCGCGTGGCGCGGGCATACGGAGACGCGCAGAGCAGGACGCAAGCGGCCAGCAGAGCGCAAATTCCGCGTTGAGTCTGTTTTTTCATAGTGATTAACTCCTGACAGCCGTCCGGGAGCGGGACGGCGCTTTTGAAGAAAAATTTCAAGGAACTACGCAACAATAAACTGTCCGAAAAGTTGCGCCGTCCATGCCCTCCCCCTTTGGGGGAGGGTGGCCCGTAAGGGCCGGGTGGGGGCGTCAGAAAAACAACTTTTCCCTTAACTTAACGCCTATACCCAAAGGGGGAGGGCATGGACGGCGCAACTTTT
>JAFSOM010000209.1 GCA_017447005.1 Oscillibacter sp. | reverse complement strand
GTATGCACATACTTATTAAGAACATCATATAATTCTTGAATCTCCCGCTTATTTATCAATTCAGTATCCCTCCATTCATCAGCACAGGCAACAGACGATTTCGCGCCTCCGTTGCCGCTTCGATTTGTTGCAACAACACCGTTTTTCGCTCAAAAAACGGCGATACCATGCGGTCAAATTCGCCCAGAATGTTTTCCGTCGGCAAAAGAACGCGCATTCCGTCCAAAATATTGACCGTCATACTCGGAACCGCCGCGCCAATATTGAACGAGTTCATATCCAGTCCCGACAGGAATAAATAGGCGAACTTCGCCACATTCGGCATGAGGGGGACGGAATAAAACATGGTGTCAATGGTCCAAAAATCGCCGCAGACATACAGAATGTTATTCAAGGAGCCTTTGCGCGGAATCAAAACGGATTCGCCCGAATATAGAACGGGCTTTACTTTTCGCACCAGTCCGCCGGAACCATAAGCGGGAATATCGCCGCTTTCCAAGGTTTGATGAGCTTTCCCATACTTGATTTCTAACAAATCGGTAAGGGAGACTTTACGCCACCCCTGCGGAACGCCGTCGATTATCGGAACGGATTCATAACCGGGGAAACGGAAGTCAACAAACCATTCCTTATAGAGCCGCCGCGCCGCTTCCTCTAACAGTTTGATTTGCTTTTGATTGTTTTCGATAAGGTTATCGTAAGCGGACAAAATGTCCGCAATGCGTTCTTGCGTGGGATAATCGGGAACATCGGCAATGTAGGAATTTAACCGACCTTGGCTAAGATTCTGAATGTTAGCCCCGACAGCGTTGCCGGACATCGCTTGTCTGAAAGAGGCGGTTTTGAAAAGATACGCGAAAAATGCGGGAGCGTATTCCGCCGGATTATAAAATCTGCAACGGATACAAAAGCCGGAATATGTTACAGGCATAGGGGGATTACAAATCAGCATACAACGTCCGACTAATTCTTTGTTGCCATTTGAGCGGACAAACACAATGTCTCCATCCCGCAAATAGTTGTTATCTTTAACAACCTCTGATTGCACTTCCTTTAGTTCATCGTAGTTTGGATAATAGCGGTTCCCAAAATCGGATACGCCTATCAGCTTTACGCCGGGGGCGTAAGCGGTCTTGTCGAAATTCACTCCATTGCTAAATTCCGCTATATCGCCAAGCCGAACTTTGCGCCATTCGCTCACAGCCCCATCTCCTTCATGTTCCTGGAAATCACGTCCATCAGTTTACCCGATTCTTCCTGCAATGTCAACAGTTCGCGGTGAATTTCGCCCATCCGCGACGCGAATTGCACGCCGTCGTCCTCCGTCGGCGCCACGCCCACATACGCCCCCGGCGTCAAAGAATAGCCCTTTTCCGCGATTTCCTCCCGCGTCGCTATCCGGCACAACCCCGGAATGTCCCGATAGTCCCCCGACTTCCCGAATTTCTCCGTCAGCCACACGTATTCCCGAATGACCCGTTGAATATCCCTGACCGCGCTTTCAAACGCCGAATGCGCCGCGTTGACCGCTTTTTTTCTCCCGCGCTTTTCCGCTATGGCGGTTTCGGCGGCGCGTTTCGCGGCGGAAAGCGTTTCGTTGAGGGCGTCCAGACACGCTTCCGGGGCGTCGGCGCCATAGCGCGGCGCGACGCCCTCCAGCGCGTCGCCCGTCGCCTTGCGGAACGCCGCCGCCTCTTCCGTTTCGCGCAGTCCGTCGATTGCGGCGCGTATGGCGCCCTGATAGGTTCGGATAAGATTCCGGTACTTTTCGGTTTCGCCGCGATAGAGCCATACAATGGCGTTGAGGTTTTGCAACTGCTGTTCCGTCCACTCGTTGAGGGTGCGGTCCACGGCGGTGTAATAGTTGCGGGCGTCGATGAACAAAACCTTATCTTGCAACGCTTCCGGCTTGCCCTTGTCGAAGAACCACAGCGAACAGGGCAGGCTTTTCGTATAGAAAAAGTTGTTGCCCGCGCTGACCATAACATCTACGTGACCCGTTTCCACTAACTGACGCCGGATTTCCTTGTCGCGTCCCTGACTGTCGGTAGCCGATGACGCCATGACGAATCCGGCGCGCCCGCGTTCGTTGAGGTAGGCGTAAAAGTAGGAAATCCACAGGTAATTCGCGTTGCCGACCTCTTTCGACTTCTTGTTGACGCCCGGCAGTCCGAACGGCAGGCGTCCGGCGCTCTGCGCGGATTCGGCTTTCACCTTGTCCACGTTGAACGGCGGATTCGCCATCACATAGTCACAACGTCCGGACAAGTGGTGGGCGTCGTGATAGAACGTGTTCGCGTCGTCGCCGGAAACGATGTTGCCGGACAGCCCGTGAACCGCCATGTTCATGAGGCAGAGGCGGGAGTTGTAGTCCACTTTTTCCTGTCCGTAGAAGGTCATAGCGTTGTTGGCGGACATCCCCTGACGGTTGACGAAATCCCCGGTTTGCACGAACATTCCGCCGCTTCCGCAGGCGGGGTCGAGCAGGATTCCGCGCCGGGGTTCGAGTACGTTGACAATCATCTTGACCAGCGATTTGGGCGTGAAGAATACGCCGTCGTCCGAGGCCACGTTCTTTGCGAACTTGTTCAGGAAATACTCGTAAATGCGCCCGATAATGTCGCCGCCCACGTCGTCCAGTGCGCTGTTGTTGAAGATTTTCAGCAGTTCGGACAGCAGTCCGTCGTCAAACTGCGCGTAGTCCTTGGGAAGAATGCCCGTAAGTTTGGGGCTTTGCTCCTCCGTCAGTTCCATCGCGTTATTGACCGCCTCGCCCAGACTGGCGATTTCGCGTCCCGTGCGGTCAGCGATATGCGCCTCTTTGATGTTGGCGGGCAGGTTCAGCAGATAGCCATACTGCGCCTCTTTGGGCAGGTATAACGCGCTTTTGGCGATAAAGTCTCTCTTTTCCACGGGAATGGGGCGTCCGTGATAGACAGGGCGGTTTTTGAGAATCTCCTGTTCGACCATCCGAAAGCGGCTGTAGGCGTAGCGGAGAAAAATCAGCCCAAGGACGGGCATACAGTATTGGTTGGAAGTCAGTTTTGACCCGGCGCGCAGTAAGTCCGCCGCCTCCCACAGTTCCGCTTCCAGTTTTCGGATACTCTCCATACGTTTTCCCTCGATTCACGCTTTTTGTCGATTTTATCATACTTTACGTCATATCGCAAGGCGGTTTTCGCTTCCGCAAGCGGAGATTCGGAAGCGCTACCGCCGTTTCAGCTTCCATTTCCTTCGGATTGCGCCACGCGACGATAAACCGCACGTCAGCCGCGTAAGGCTCGTAGCCTAAACTTTGCAGACGCTCTAATTTTTCCTGAAACTTCCGCGAAAACTTTGCGACATTGACGCGCCGTCCGTTTTTCAGGACGCCGTACAGATAGGGATTGTCGATTCCTAATTCCATGCCGCTGTGAAATTGAAGGATTTGCGCTTTCTTATCCTTGCAGAAATTCAGAACCACATCGTTCATGGTCAGACGCAGGGCGATTTCTTCCGGTTCCGGGTAGGAAACGGCGTCCTCTATCCGTTCGATTCCCTCCCCGGAAAAACCGGCAAACAAGTTGTTGTTGTAATGGATACGGAGCGCGTCTTTGGCGCGGGTCATGCCGACGTAAAGCGTTCTCAACTTTTCGTCGTCACGAGCCGTCACGCGGTTCAGAAGCATATAAACGGCGTCAAACTCCCGTCCCTTCGCTTTGTGGATAGTGGAAACCGTCACAATTTTTTCGGCGTCTCCGTAGAAGTCCTCATAGCGGGATTCCCGGATGAACTCCTCCAAATCTGTGCGGTACTTGACCGGATACGTCTTTTCAAAATCCGCCAGCATATTTTGACAGTTTTCCAGACAGGAACTCTCCGCGTATTTCTGCGAAAGTTTCGCTTTCGCGCTTTCCCACAAATCCTTATCAATGACCGGGGATTTCAAGCCGTCGTCAATCCGCTTGAGAAAATAGCGGATTTCCGCCAGATTGGACAGCTTGAACTCGTCATTCGACTGGATAAGCCTTGCCCGGATTCCGCGTTGCAACAGAAGTCCGGTCATTTGCAAGGCCTCGTCATTTGTATTCGTCAGGACGCAGACACTGCCGGACGCGGCGTTTTCCGCGATTTCGTCAGCGACAGCCGTTTCCATATGTGCGCCAGAGTGGTGAACTAAGCGCACGACGCCGTTACCTTCCCGTACCGCCGCCGTCGGGCGGGATTTCATGCGGTTATGGATTCTCGTCACGAAAAGATTCGCAAAGTTTACGATATTGGCGCGGCTCCGGTAATTTTCCAGCAGTTCGTATTTGACCGCGCCATGCTCCTCTATCAGCGCCCGGAGATATTTGGAGTCCGAGCCGCGAAAGGCGTAGATGTTCTGGTCGTCGTCGCCGACGGCAATCACGCGCATTTCGTCGTTGGCCCGCATGAGCGCCCGCGCTAACGCGTATTCGTTGGCGTCCATGTCCTGCGCTTCGTCGATGACAAGAACCGCTTTCATGATTTTTCCCGGCTCCACGTCGCCCGCCTCAATCAGACGGGCGGCGTCCTTGACGACGTTATCGACTTCCGTCAGACTGCCTATCTTGCCCAACAGGTCAAAGCAGTAGGAATGGAACGTCTTGATTTCCACGAAATTCGCCGCGTTCCCGACCAGCGCCACAAGCCGCTTTTTGAACTCCGTCGCGGCGGAACGGGAAAACGTCACCATTAAAAGCTGTTCGTGCTTCACGTCCTCCAGCATGAGAAGCGAGGCGAGTTTGTGCACGAGCGTCCTTGTTTTTCCGCTTCCCGGCCCCGCCGCCACAACGATGTATTTGGAATCGGTGTCATGGATGATTTGGGATTGAACGTCCGAGAGTTCCCCGAACAATTGACGATATTTTTCCGGCGAAATGTTACGGTTAATCTCTATCGCCCGTTCGCCCTTAAAATACGTCTTGATGAACTTTCGGAAATCCATCTGAAAGTAGTCGCGCACAAAGCGCAAAGCGGCCTCATAATCCCGTACCATCAGATTCGCGTACTCTCCCACAATATGAATCTGCTGTATTTTCTGGCGGTAATACTCGTCCAACATCCGGTAATCTTCCGCCTTGTAACGGCGGCGGTTGTCGCGGATCAGTCGTTTCAGTTCCATGCTGTTGTAGAGCACCAGAAAGCCGCCTTCGAGACGCAACGCGCCCGTCTTGCACAGGTACAGCAAAGCGTCCTCCACGTCTTTGAGCGCGGCTTCCGGCGTAGTTCGCGCTTCCGGGGATTCCAGCCAAGCGCGATACAATCCCACCAGTGAGAACAATACCGGCGCCGTATCGCCTCCGTCTTTCCGCGCCCGCTCAAACAGGTTCCCTATAATAAATTCGCACAACGCCAGCCGAAAGCGGAGCTTTTCCTCCAACTGACGCGGCGTGAAATTCGGGAGAATATGCGCGGCGTTCTTGTACGCTTTTTCCTCCTTGCGGATAAGTCCCTTGATGGTCATATAGTACAAAATTGTCCTGATGTTGCGGACGCTTGCCCCGGCGATTCCCGCCGCTTGCGCGTCCTCATTACACTGCTTCAGATTCAAGTCGCGTTCGCCGTCCCCGAATTGCGATAGCAGAAAGCATTCCAGTTTTCCAAACCGCCGCAAGATTCCGAGAGACTTGTTTTCGGTATCTTCCCGCAAGATATAGGCGGACATATCCAGGTTATCGGCGAGCAGTCCTTCCCGGCGCATGAGATTTACCGTGTATATGACATCCTCCCGCGTCAGGCCCAGAACGTCCGCCAGATAATCTACGCGGGATTCCGCGTCGTCGTTGCCTGTCTGCGCAACGCTCCGGCTGGAAATCAGGGAACTGATAATCCGTTTCGCCGTCAGCCTCTGCGCCTCTGAAAATAGCTGTGATTGGTCAATCCGCTCTACCGCTTCCGTCATATTTTCGACGGTAATGCTGGTCGCGTAAACGTGCGGGACATTGCGTCCGCGTTTGATGTAGCCCGCGCTTTCCAGCGCGGCGACGGCGGTTTTAATGCGGATTTCCATATCACTGCTTGGCGAATCGTCCCATCCGGCCTGACGCGCCAGTTCCAGAGGCGAACAGAACGCCGTATTCCGTCGCGGCGTCAGCTCTTTGATTGCCTTCCAAACGCGCTGTATTTCGCTGATACTGACCTTGTTTTGATTGAGCAAAAGAAAATGCTTGTCCAAATCGCCGTCATGATAGAGGACATAGCATTCCGCCTCCATATCCGGGTCGCGTCCCGCCCTTCCCGCTTCCTGAATATAGTTTTCAAGCGAATCCGAGATGTCGTAATGGATAACCAGTCCCACGTCTTTCTTGTCTACGCCCATTCCGAACGCCGAAGTAGCCACGATAACCCGCGCCTCGTTGCGGATGAACGCTTCCTGATTTGCGATTTTCTCCGGCGCGTCCATTTTTCCGTGATAAGGCAGGGCGGAGATTCCGTCACAGGAGAGCCTTTCCGAAAGTTCCCTTGCGCGACGCGTCCGGGAAACATAGACTATCGTCGGACACTCTTTCTGCTCAATCAGATTCCGAAGGGTCGCGTATTTTTCCTCTTCCGTCTCCTGATGAAGTACAGCGTAACGAAGGTTTTCCCTTTCGGCGGCAGACGCGTAAAGCTCCAAATCCAAGTCCAGTTTCCGCTTGAAGTAATCCCGAATATCGCTGATGACCTTCTGTTTCGCCGTGGCGGTAAAGCAGGATACCGGAATTACGGCGTTGTCGGATTTCTTACGCTGTAATTCCCGGATGAAATCGCCGATAAAGAGGTAATCGACCCGGAAATCCTGTCCCCACGCGGAGAAGCAATGCGCCTCGTCGATGACGAACCGCGCAATGTGACGCGAAAGCAACAGCGTTTCCAGCGTCCGGGAACGCAACGATTCCGGCGAGATGTACAGCAGGGAGGCCATGCCGCCGGCTACCCGTTCCACAGCTTCCGCCCTTTCCACCGGGCTGAGCATTCCGTTAATCGTCACCGCGTCCACAATGCCCTTTTCGCTGAGGTTGTCCACTTGGTCTTTCATTAGCGACTGCAACGGGGAAATGACGACCGTCAGAGCGTGCGCGGCTTTCCCAGCCATTAGCGCGGGCAACTGAAACGTGACGGATTTCCCGCCGCCGGTAGGGAACACCGCAAGCAGGGATTTTCCGTCCACAGCGGCCCGCGCCGCGTTTTCCTGTAGCGGTTCGCCGTTATAGGTACGAAATTCCTTAAAATTGAAGGTTTCCAGCAACGCCTTATGAATGTCCAACGCTTTCCGGCAGTAGGCACAACCCTTCCGGCAAGGCGTATTCCGCAGAAGTTTCAACGCGTTCCCGACAACGGGAAATGTTTTTAACACCCATGGCGGCGTGATGGAGTGTTCGTCATTCGCGCCAATCAGCACCAGCGCGTAGGCAAGCTCTACGGGGGAATGTTCAATCAACGCCGGAATGTCCGCGTTCTCGCAGAGTTTGCCGCGAAAGAGCGTCCGAATCAGAAACGGCAAATCCGTCGGGACTTCCGAAAAGCCAACGTATTCAAAAAAGCCGCGAAACTCCGCTTGTTCTTTCAAAAGCGCACAGTAAATTCGCTTGCGCCCCTCCGACAGCGCCGCGAACGCGTTGACCTCGTCCAGAAACAGCCGCCGCGCCTTTTCGCTGTCGTTGACGGGGTTGTTGAGTTCGTCGGACTGCAACTTGTCGTCTTTTAAGAGCGCGTGATAGGGGCGGCGCGGGAACAGGAGCGGCGACAGGTACAGCGTATCAATGGGCGCGGCCTGCAACGGCGCGGGACACAGCGGCGACAGATATTTTAAGTCATGATGTACGATATTGTGTCCGCACAGATAGCGGGCGTCGGCGGCGAAAGCCCAAAAGTCCGCCGCCGACGCGGAATGGAAGGTTTCGCCGTCCCGCAACGCGCCGATGTCACGGATTTTATGGTCCTCTACGCCGATTTCTGCGTCAAAATATACGATGGATTCCATAGCGTTCTCCATATGCGCATTATTTTATTCCGGTGAAATAGCCGATTGTGGAATCCTGACTCCTGCCAATTAACGCGCCTCTGTCCAGCAGAGAATTTCTCATGGAACAACTCGTTTCAGGCAAAAGGGCGCATTGCGGACAAGCCGCGTAATTTAAGCCGAACAGTCCCTGTGCGTTTTTGCCGCTCGACATCAGGCAAAGCGGGTCGGAGGAGCACCACTCGGCTTCATTGAGAAGCGCGTCCAAATGTTCCTCTAAATGTTCGGCCTGTCCAACTAAACCGCCCAAACTTCCCTCCGTATCGGCGGCGGTCGTGTAAATCAAAAGTCCGGCCATGGGCTGTCCGTCGGCGTAGGTGGAATAGACGCGTTCTTTCATGGAGGAAGCCTGATAGCCGCAATTCACGGAAAGGGCGCGGATAAGCAAATGGGAGAGCGTATGCAACAATACGTAACGCGGAGAGAGGTTGTCGCAACGGAAGCGATTTTCAGCGGCGTTTCGTATCATCTGACTGTAAACGCCTTCATTTTTCGTTTCCCACTCTCTGACGGCATCCTCGTTCAATTCGATGAAGATTCCCTCGCCGTACAATTCCACAGCGGGGAGCCACGGCAAGTTGCGTTTGGAAAAAATCGGGGCAAGCGCCGCGCTCCCGAAATCGCCGTCCCAGCTTCTCAGACGCGTAAAGCCCAGCATAGCGACGACTTCCGTCAACCTGTCCACCGCGAAAACGCGACGGATCAGCTTTTCGTATTTTTCAGGCACGGCTTTTTCCACAGAAGAAAACTTATTCTGTTCCATGGAATCAAAATCGAAATCGTCCCATGAATTCACGGCTTCATGACAGAGGGCAAGATATTCATCTTCATAAAGCTCCTGTTCATTTTGAGGCCGGTTGATTTGGTCTATCTTCTCATAATATCTCCAAACTGCCAGCAAGTCTTCCGCCTTCATCAATGGAAGCGAATCCCGGCAAAGATTGCGGATATTCTTCAAAATCCATTCGTCTGAACGGTCTTCGAGGGTCTTTTGATGTTGCTGTAAAACCTCCATGACTTTCGCGCTCCATGGAGGAATCTCCAAAGCGCTGACGTTGACGGGCATATAGACGCCGGCGGCGGTTCGCAGACGTACCGCGACTTCCTCCGTACACGGAACAGGGTCAAATTCCTCGCTTAACCACGGACGCCGCCCCGCGCATTTGTAGTGAATGGATTTCAAGCCGCCGGGAGCTAATGCCCCCTGCATACTTTTGTCTTTCCTGCAATTTTCACAAACGACTTTCAAACTGCTAAGGACTTGCGCAAAAATAAAACAATCACGTAGGAATTATCGCACAGGAAAGAATCAGCGATTGAGAGTGGAAATCACATAATTCCAGTCTCCGAGATGAATGTCATGAATGACCGGGAGAGCGGCAAAGCGTTTGTCG
>JAFSOM010000208.1 GCA_017447005.1 Oscillibacter sp. | reverse complement strand
CTGATAGCGACCCGGACAGCGTCCTTTCCGCCGCGCTGGAATCCCTCAACGCCGCCGACGGAAAAGCCGCGCCGGACGCCGCCATAGAAACCGCGCCGGACGCCGACGGCCCCGCGCTCACCGGAGACCCCGTTGCCGACGCGCCCATCATCGCCGAATGGAACGCCGCCCACCCCGCGCCGGAAGTCCCGGAGACCCCGGAGAGCGTCACAGACCCCGCCGACACCCCCGAAGCCGCTTTGATTGCCGGTCCCGACGACGGCGGCGCCCGTCCGGAACGCAAACTCGATAAGAACGAACAGCGCGACGCCAAAAAGCGGGAACAGATTGTTCAGAGCGCGACGGAAAAAACGGAAGTCCTCCCGGAAATTTCGTTCGCGGAAGTCGAAAGCCGTACCCGCGAAGACAACATGACCGTCCGGGCCTTGCGCGAGAGCGCGGAGGGCTTGGAGAATATGGACTATGATAAGGCGCAGGAAGACCTTGTGAAAGTCCTCAACGGCCTTTCCATGCAACAGGATATGTTAGGATTCGCGTCCAACGAACCGATTGCGCAAAGTTTCGCGGTCTCGTCGTTGCAGTCGCAATACGACAGCCTTTACAGTACGTTCGAGCAACTCCGCGACGGAACTACGCGCCGCAACAGTCAGGACGCCATAGAGCAAATGCGCAACGCCATGAATCAAGTCGTCATGGGCGCCGAAACGCTTTACATCGCCCTTGTCGCCATGGAGAATCAGCATACCGCCTTGTCGCGGCAGTTGGACGCGCTCAACCGTACCGTGGAGGAAATGGAACTCCGCTATAGTCTGGGCCAAATCTCCGCGCTGACGCTCAATCAGGCCAAATCGGGCCGGACAGCCTTACTCAGCGGCATGGAAACGTTGCAAATGAACATCCGAACTTACAAAATGCAGTTGGAGAACATGTTAGGCGCAAGTCTGACGGGGGAAATTAAACTGGGCAAACTTCCCGCCGTAACCGAGGCGCAAATCACGGCCCTTGACGCCGACCGCGACTTCTCCGCCGCTCATGACAAGAGTTATGAGCTTTACGCCGCCGCCCGGACGTTGCAGGACGCCAAGGAGACGTTTCAGGACAGCGGGGAGCAGTACCATTACAACGAAAACAATTCCTCCTATGAAATGGCCCGGCGCACATGGGTGGCCGCGCAGGATACCTATAATGTCACCGTCCGGGGCTACGAGCTGAAGTTCCGCACGCTCTACGAACAGGCGCTGGACTACTATCAGGTCTGGAACGCGTCAAAGGACGCCTTAGAGGCGCAGAAACTCGAATATCAGGCGAAGGAATTGCAATACAAGCAGGGGAACATCTCGAAAAATACGCTCCTGAGCGCGAAGGATACGTTGAGCGAAAAGGAAGAGGCCGTGCAGACCGCCGCGAACAATCTCTTTTCCGCCTATAACAACTACTGCTGGGCCGCGCAGACTGGCATTCTCAACTGATTACCGCCGTCCGCGTTTTCAACTGATATTATCATGGAGGCTTCCATATGAGGAAACAACCGCGTATCATTGCGGCGGGACTGGCCGCCGTACTGCTCTTATCCCTGACCGCTTGCGGCGGCGCGTCCAAGGAAAACGCCGACGAAGAATCATCATCCGCGCAAAAACAGACGTTCGGCTCCGCCGTACAGGTTCAGCGCGTCACCGCCGAAAGTATCGCCACTGACAACAAAGTTTCCGGACGCGTGCTCGCCGAGGACGAAGCGACGATTATGGTGGGCATTTCCGCCAAGTGCGTGGCGGTCTACAAGGACGCGGGCGACGCCGTGCGCGAAGGCGACATTCTCTGTAAGCTGGACTTGGCAAGTACGCTTTCGCAGTACAACGCCTCCCAAATCGGCTATGAGTCGGCGATACGGAGCTATAACGACCAAAAGGCGCTCTTTGAACAGCAAATCGCCGTCGCGCAGAAAAACGTGTCCGTCGCGGAGGAGCAAATCGACGTGACGCGCAAACAGATTGAGGTCAACGAAAAGCAGATTCCCGTCACGGAACAGCAAATCGCCGTACAGGAAGCGCAGATTCCCGTGTTGCGGAATCAAATCACCGTACAGGAGGCGCAGATTCCCGTAGTCCGTCAGCAGATTGAGGCGGCGGAGGAACAGTTAGCCGCCGGGGAAGCGCAGATTCCCGTACTCGAAAAGCAAATCGCCTTGCTCGAACCGCAAATCGCCTTGGCCCAGAAAAATGTCAGCGACACGGAAGCGTTGTTCCGTATGGGCGCGGCGTCGCAGATGGAACTCGACAACGCCAAAATTCAGGCCGACCAAGCCGCGTTCGGGCGCGACCAGCTACAGGCGCAGTTGACCAATACCGAAGCGCAGTTGAACAGCTCCCGGGCGCAGATTCAGCAGTCCAAGTATTCCATTGAACAGCTTCAGGCGCAGATTCAGCAGTCGAATTACTCCGTGGAGCAATTACAGTCACAAATTTCATCGTCCAAGTTCTCCGTGG
>JAFSOM010000207.1 GCA_017447005.1 Oscillibacter sp. | reverse complement strand
GTCGCCCCCCTCAGGGGGGAGATGTCGCCGTAAGGCGACAGAGGGGGGAGAAACCCCCGGCGAAACGCACGACCGCCCGCGACGCCGCGCTTGATATTCTCATAGACTGCCGTAAAAACGGCGCGTGGGCCGACGCCGCCCTCAACGCCTACTTGCAAAGCGTATCCATGCCGCCTATGGAGGCCGCGCTTTGCGGGCGTCTCGTGTACGGCGTCACGCAGTTTCGCATACTGCTGGATTTCTATCTTGACGCGTTCTGTACGCAGAAAGTCTCCCATTTGCAGTATCCGTTGGCGGAGATTTTGCGCTTGGGCGCCTACCAAATCCTGTTTCTCGACCGCGTGCCCGACCATGCCGCCGTAAACGAGGCCGTGCGACAGGCGAACCGCGCCGGACGGAAAAGCGCGTCGGGCATGGTCAACGCCGTACTGCGCCGCCTCTCCCGCGAGAAGGACGCGTTGCCGCCCGTCCCCGACGCCGACCCCTTGCGGGCGTTGTCGATTCGCCACAGTCACCCGCGCTGGATTGTCGAAAGGGTATCCGCGCTCTTGGGACTTTCAGAGACGGAGGCGTTTTTGTCGGCGAACAACCGGATTCCGCCGCTGACGGCCCAAATCAACCCCGAACGCGTGTCGCCTGACGAACTCATCGCCGAGTTGACGCGTGACGGGCTGACGGCGTCGCGCCACGAATGGCTGCCCGACTGCGTGGAAATTCGCGTAAGCGGCGCCTTGACGAAACTGCCGTCCTTCCGGGCGGGAAAGTTCTATGTCCAAGACGCGGCGGCGCGGCTCGTGACCGACTGCGCCGGAATCGTCCCGGGCGCGTCCGTACTGGACGTATGCGCGGCCCCGGGCGGCAAATCGTTCGGCGCGGCGTTCGCCGTGGGCGACGGCGGCTCCGTGCTGGCCTGTGATGTCAACGCGAACAAGCTGAAGCGTATCCGCGACGGCGCGAAGCGTCTGGGCCTCGCGGGACGTATCCGCACGGCGGCGGCGGACGCACGCGCATTTCACGCGGAATGGGCCGATAAGTTTGATGTCGTGCTCGCGGACGTTCCGTGCTCCGGACTGGGCATTGTCCGTAAGAAGCCGGACATTCGTTACCGCGACCCCGCCGCGCTCGACGCGTTGCCGCCCTTGCAGTACGCGATACTCGATAACGCGGCGCGGTACGTGCGCCCCGGCGGTACGCTGTGCTATTCCACCTGTACCGTACTGCCGGAGGAAAACGAGGCCGTGACGGAAAAATTTCTGTCGGCTCATACGGACTTTCGCCGCGTTCCGTTCGTACTGCCGCATATCGGCGAAACGGACGGCCAAATCACGTTATGGCCTCAGCGTAACGGCACGGACGGGTTTTATATCTGCCGCATGGCGCGGGACGCGTGACAGACGCATGACGCGTGAGCGGTCAGGAAACGCAATCGGCGCGTGATACGAAAGAGAAGCGCGATAAACGGGTAAGGCGGGATGTGCGATGAAGGAATACCGGGTGATAGAGGCCAACGGCGCCGCCAACGCCGAAGCGATTATGAATGAAATGGCCAAAGACGGCTGGGAAGTGCTCGGCGTCACCTACTGGACGTATTGGACAATCCGGTTAGTCATTACGTTTGTGCGCGAAAAAGCGCCTTGACAGAACGCCGAAAAAGCGTATGATAATTATCATAACGGGGAAGAGGATTTATGTTGGATTTGAAGTCGATGACGCCGGAAGAGCTGTCGGACGCGTTCGCGGCGATGGGCGAACCCGCGTTCCGCGGAAAACAGGTCTTTCAATGGCTATCCCGCGGCGCGCAATCTCTGGACGACATGACGAATCTGCCCAAAAGTCTGCGCGAAAAGTTACGGGATACCGCCGTTTTCACGCCGCCACGAATCGCCCGGAAACAGGTCTCCCAACTGGACGGTACCATCAAATACCTGTGGGAACTCGCGGACGGTAACTGCGTGGAATCCGTGCTCATGCGCTATCATCACGGAAACACGGTCTGTATCTCGTCGCAAGCGGGCTGTCGGATGGGTTGCGCGTTCTGCGCGTCGACTATCGCGGGAAAGGCGCGGGACTTGACACCCGGCGAAATGCTTGACCAAGTCCTGTTTACGTCCCTTGACGCCGCCGCGCCCGTCTCCAATATTGTCCTGATGGGAATCGGGGAGCCGCTGGACAATCTCGACAACGTTCTGAAGTTTCTCGAACTCGTGAACCGTCCGGAGGGACTGAATATCGGCATGAGGCATATTTCATTATCCACCTGCGGACTTGTCCCGGGTATCCGGCGCCTCGCCGAACTGCGCTTACAACTGACGCTTTCCGTCTCCCTTCACGCGCCCGACGACGAAACCCGCTCGAAACTCATGCCCGTCAACCGCGCCTACGACGTGGAAACGCTCTTTGACGCCTGTCACGACTACTTCCGGGAGACCGGACGCCGCATTTCCTTTGAGTACGCGCTGATTGACGGCGTCAACGACCACGACTGGCAGGCCGAACGTATCGCCGAACGTCTGCGCGGCATGCCGGCCCACGTGAATCTAATCCCGCTCAACCGCGTGAGCGAACGCGATTTACGCCCGTCGCGGCGCATGGACGAATTTCAACGCCTGTTAGAGCGCCGGGGCGTCACGGCGACGGTACGCCGGAGCCTCGGCGGAGATATTGACGCTTCCTGCGGTCAACTCCGCCGGAGAGCGATGGAACGTTCCGGACACGGGGAAGCGGCGGAACGCTCGATAAGAAGAGGTGATGTGTAATGCTGATTTACGGCAAAACGGATATTGGCATGGTACGGAATGAGAATCAGGACTCTTACGACATCCGGGCGGCGCTACCGTCCGGGCATACGGTCGGCGTCGTGTGCGACGGCATGGGCGGCCCCGCCGGAGGAAAACAGGCAAGCGGAATCGCCGTCAAGGCCTATATGGACTTTCTGGAAACGCGTCTGGAACCCGGCATGGACATTCCCGACTTGCGCCGCCTTTCCCGGGAGGCGGTATCGGAGGCCAACCGCGCCGTATGGGACGCCGCGCAGAAGATGGGCTACCCGTCCATGGGCACAACGTTAGTCTCGGCGATTGTGTGCGCGTCGGGCGTGATAATTTCCAACGTCGGCGACAGCCGCGCCTATTACCTTTACGGCAATCAGATTTTCCGCGTCACCCGCGACCATTCCCTCGTACAGAATATGATTGAGCGCGGCGAACTCACCGAAGAGGAGGCCCGCGTACACCCGAAACGCAATCTCATTACCCGCGCCCTCGGCCCCGATGATACGGTTGAGTGCGATAATTACGTTTGCCATATGCAGTCGGGCGCGTCATTGCTTCTCTGCTCGGACGGCCTCGTGAATACTGTGACGGATACGGAAATTCTGAACTTTGTGCGTGAGACGCCGCCGGAATCCGTCCCCGCGATACTCATTGACGCGGCGAGAAAGCGCGGCGCCCCGGATAACGTGACCGTCGTTCTGATACGCAACGCGGAAGGGGGAGACCCGTTATGACCGACCCCTATCTTGGGCAAATGCTGGAAAACCGCTATGAAATTCTGGAATGTATCGGCGTGGGCGGCATGTCGAACGTCTAC
>JAFSOM010000206.1 GCA_017447005.1 Oscillibacter sp. | reverse complement strand
TGTATACCGGGTTAAGAATGGGCGAGGGAATCCCGCTGACATGGAGGGATATTGATTTGCAAGGCCGTACCGTAGATGTCAATAAAAAGGCCATTGTGATACATGACTATGCAAAACATCAGGCTCGGCAGGTGGTACAAGACTATTGCAAAACAAAATCAAGCAAAAGAAAAATTGTGATTACGACGGGGCTTGTCAAAACGCTTGCGGAATATAAAGAAGAAATGATGTTGCGGGCGAAAGAATTTGGAGCGACATGGAGCGAGGACAGCCTTGTTTTTAAGAACAGCAGAGGGCATATGGTGCAGAGCAGAAATTTACAACACGTTCTTGACAGGATTTACCAAAAAGCGGGGATAGAGGGGGCAACTATGCACACTTTGCGGCACACATACGCCACGCGATGTTTTGAAGCTGGCGTAGATATTAAGGCGATTTCAGAGCAGTTAGGCCATGCAAACGTCAAGACTACCTATAATATATATGTCCATCTCATGCAGGACACGAAAATCAAGGAAATTGACAAGTTGGAGGGGATTGACAAATTCATGGAGGTATGAGATAATGCGGCTGACAGGGAATCCCTGTCAGCCTATGTCGGCTATACCGATTTTTACCGGAAATTTACCGGAGCGGGGATGGGACTTTGTAGGGCTAATTGGGACTAACTGTGACTGGAAATGGTGGAACAGTGTGACAAATGGGATGAACTGTGACTAAAAAGGGGTAGGAGGGAGACAAGCCCTATAAAAGTCAAGGACATGATTCTCAAGGAGGCCATTGACGAACGCCGCGCCCGTGACGCCGAAACGCTGTCCGGTTCCGGGGCCCTCGAGGTCTGATACCTTGACAACCTGAAAGCAACATTCAATTTTATCGAAATGAAAGCGCCGGTTTCCTTTCCATCAAGGGAAATCCGGCGCTTTTTATTAAAAATCGCTTTTGTCATGAAAAAGGTCTTGACATACTGAAAAATGATGGGGTATAATGGCGTAGAAAGTTGCAACATGCTGAATTTTGGCATTCTTTTTTTCCTGTCATGCGGGGTTTTTCAAGTGGTTTTACGCCTGATGTGCGTTGTCGGAAGGGGATTTTTTCCAGAAAGGAGATTTCGGGCGTATGGGCCGAAGCATTCAGGACAATCGGAATATCAAAACCGTGGAGACGGAGAATCTGCAAATTGAGGGGCATTTAATGAAATGGAATGATGTTGCGATTCAACTTAGTAACATCTCCATGATTACCGCCGCAAAATTGCCCGCTCCGCGATTTCCCGCTTGGACAACTTTGCTGGTATTCTCCGGTGTCGCCGCCTTTGTTTTCTCTCAAGATACTTACGGCCCGCAGAGAGTTCCGATGATGTTTGGGGGCGTATGCTTATTTGCAGTGGGTATCATGGGCATAATTCGCTGGTTGGTTGACTTCCTGAAAACCGTTGGGCATAAATATTTGCAGATTTTGCTCAATTCCGGTTATGTGTACGCTTTGTATATCCCTGACCAGGAATTTTTGAAGAAGGTTTTGGGCGTCTTTGAAAATATTTTCAGAGACGGAGGAAAAGCGGGCAATCACGTACAAATTAACATTGATAATTCCACAATTACCGGGGCAGTGACCGGAATAAACCGGACAAAGGTAATAAATACAGGAGGGCGCTATGTCAGAGGTCCGAGTAAACATTAATCATTCCACAGTGAACGGCGCTGTGATGGGCATCAATACGACGTACAACGCAACTCCGTCGCAAGATGCGGAAGTTTTGCGGGAGCTTCAATCTATCCGGCGTAGTTTGGAACACACCGAGCCGATGATTGCCGACGCAGTAAAGGACTTGCAGGCGGCGATTGAAAATCAAGACCATCCCAAAATCAGCGATACCATTCGTAAATTGACCAGCGGTTTTGCCGCTTCCGTGATAACGAAAGTAGCCAGCGAAAGTTTGTTGCGCTATTTGGGAATGAAATAACGTAAACAGGCTCGCGCATAGGACGCGCAAAACGGGGAACAGTTTTTCCGCATTGACCCGTTGAGATAAGGAGCGCCGCCATGTCGCAACCGAAACTTATCAGCGCGGAAGCGTCCGGGCTGCTGGAATTGCGCCTTGTGTACGAAACGGGAGATTTCGACGCGTCGCCCTACGCGCACGGCGCTTGGTATAGCGAATTACAGAACGGAGTATTTCCGCACGGTACGCCTTATCGACGGCGGCGCGGGGATTGCGTGGGCGCACGGTCAGGACCTCGCGCCGCACGAACTCTACGAACTCAGCCGCGACGCCTAAGCCGCGCCGACGGATTCCGGACGCGTGAAAAATCCTCCAGCGTATCATCTTGGCGAAACGGGGCATACTGTCCAAGCGTCCCCGCGTGGGGACAGATTGGAGGTTTCCCATGATGTTGGATAAACTCGCCATGACGCTGGTCATTATCGGCGCGTTGAACTGGGGCAGTATCGGGCTTTTCGGCTTCGACTTCGTCGGCTTCCTCTTCGGCGGACAAATGGCGGCGCTCTCCCGCGTGATATTCGCGCTGGTCGGCCTCGCGGGACTGTGGCGCATTATCGCTATGTTCCGCGACAGCGAATCTTCCGAGCCTAGACCCCATATGGCGTGACCCCTATTCCCCGGACATTTCCGCGTCCGGGGACGTTTTTTTTATGCCGGGACGCGAACCTCGACGAAAACGGGCGGCGGCGCGTGGAAGGCGTCGCGGGCGGCGACAGTCGGTCGACACGGGGAAAGCGTCACGGGCGGCGGGCGTCGGAGGGCGTCGGAAAAAGTTTTTTTGACGAATTTGCCGCAGAATCTTGCAATGTCACGACGGACATAGTATAATCAAAAACAAGAGGGAAGGGATGGGGGGTATCCGTCGTCAACGGATACTTCTAGGAAGTGTGCGCCCTGACGCCCCCAAACGTTTCCCCCTTTGTTTCTTCGCGTCCGCTTCCCATACTTTTTCAGGCGAAACTCCCGAACGAATGTTCAGGCCGGATTGCTTGGAGCGATTCAGGCCCTAGACCCGGAAAATTTTCAGGCCCGATTGCCTGAAGAAAAGGAGATGACGCTGGGATGAAAAGAAAGCGCTGATTGTCGACGCCGAACCGAGTACGCGGGACGCGTTGATTAAGACGCTATCGCAGTTCTATGATGTCGTAAGCGCCTCCGACGGGGAAGAGGCCGTGGAAGTCTACGAGCGCGAACTCCCCGATTTGATTCTGACGGATTTGAACCTTCCGAATATGACGGCCTTCGACCTCCGGCGCGTCCTACAGGAACGCCACCGCGACATGATACCCATGATGTTTATGTCCTCGGAGGCCGGGGAGGAACAGGAGATACGCAATCTCAAAGACGGCGCGTTCGACTATATCCGCAAGCCGTTCAAGGACGACGCGTTACTCTGGCGCGTGGGAAACATCATGCGGCATATTGACCGCCTGCAAAGTCTCCAACGCGCCGCCGACACCGACCCCATGACGGGCCTCTACAACAAATCCTATACCCGCCACGTGCTGACGGACTTATGCAAGCATACGACCGGAATGCTCATGATGATTGACCTTGACAACTTCAAGCTCGTCAACGACCTCTACGGTCACGCCATGGGCGACCGGGTTCTGATACGCTTCGCGGAGATTCTCAAAAGCCTTATCCGCGCCTCCGACATCGCCGGACGCATGGGCGGCGACGAATTTCTGATTTACTGTCAGGACTTGCGCGGGGAGACCGCCGTCGCCGAAAAGACGGAAGCCCTCAACGAACAGATTCTCGCCTCGGCGCGGGAATACATGGGGGAGGATATGCACATTCCCTTGGGCGCGTCGGTGGGCGCCGTGCCCGTCCCCGACGAGGGAACCGACTTCGCCGAACTCTATCAGAAAGCCGACGAGACGCTCTATCGCGTCAAGCGCAAGGGCAAGCACGGCTACTGGATATTCCACAGCGGCAAAACCCATCTGGAAGGACTGCTCAGCCGGGAGGCGCGTACCCTCAACCGCTTTTGCCGGATTCTGGAGGAGCGCAACCGTCAGCCCGGCGCCTATAAGGTCAGTTTCGACGGCTTCCAGACGGTTTTCCGCTACCTCTACCGTTCCGCGGAGGACTACCGCCGCCCGATTCACCTCGCCCTGTTCACGCTCACGTCGTGCCCGCACGGACGGCGCAAGGGCAAACTTCCCCCCGACGCCGCCGAATATTTCGGGCAGACCCTCGGCGCGTCCTTACGCAGAAGCGACGCCTATACCCAAGGCGACAACGGTCAGTTTCTCGTCATCTTCACCGACTCCGACGGCGAAAACGAACAGTCTATCATCAACCGCATTCTGCGCAATTGGGACAGGAGCGGCTACGCCGATTCCGTCCTGCTCTCCTACGAGACCCACGTCGTAAGGCCCT
>JAFSOM010000205.1 GCA_017447005.1 Oscillibacter sp. | reverse complement strand
TAGGTTCCTGATGAATGTTCGCCGGGCGAGGTGGGACGAGGCGATTTCGTACAACGGCCGTTGCTCCTCCCGGCGGGTCCGGGGATTGAGAACGGTAACGACCCGGTCGATTCCGGCGAGGCGGAAAATGGTTTTTATATCGTCGTTGTACTTTTGTGAGGATATAAACGGCAACAGGCCCGGCCCCGGATAGTCGGCGTACCGTTCGAGGATTCCGGAGGCGGTCGCGTTGAGTGGAACCCGGACCGTGACCGGGCGTTCTCCGGATGTCTTGCGGGCGATATACTCGACCGCGCCGTCAATAATATTCGCCCGGGTCAACCGCAACAGGTCCCCAACGCGGCAACCGATACAACAATGAAAGACGAACACGTCCCGTTGTACGGCGAGTTGCGGCCGGGACGACAAATCCGCCCGGGCGATTTGTTCGCGTTCCTCGAGGGTGATGTAATACGGGGTTCCGTAAACCGGGGATTCAATCGAATACTCCCGGAACGGATAATTCGTCGTCAATTTGTGTTTGACGCACCAATTGAGGAACGTTCGCAACAGACGCAACGAGTTTCCGATTGCGTTGTAACCGCGTTCGCCGGGCGTCCGGGATTCCGGGACGGCCGTGTACACATACTCGAACCGTTTGTCCCGGCAAATGATATGT
Source organism: Oscillibacter sp. (assembly GCA_017447005.1). Lineage (GTDB taxonomy): Bacteria > Bacillota > Clostridia > Oscillospirales > Oscillospiraceae > Oscillibacter. The sequence continues at coordinate 847 of JAFSOM010000205.1, read as the reverse complement.
TCGTTCGTGAGGAATTCCTTAAACGCCCCGAGGTCGTCGGCCGTGATTGTGTCGAGTTTCCATTTGCGGCCGGAATACAGTTCAAACCGCCGGAGTTGTCGGCGTAACACCTTGTAATGATTCTCCCGGGGCCGGGAGGATTCATTGTCGGCGAGGAACTTGTCAAACGCGCCGAAAAAATCCTCGCCCGGCGGGGCGAACCGTTCGGGGTGTCGGTATTGTTCGAGGACCTCGGCGAACCAATACGCGTTGACGGCCTGTTTGTCGGCCGAGGCGAACCGGGCAATTAAAAGGTTGCAAACCTCGTCGAGTTCGGCGGCCGCCTGTATGAGTTCCCGTTGTTCGTCGGTTTCGAGGCGTGGGAGGATTATTCGGGATTCCTTGACATTCCACCGGGCCGGGGGAATCCGGATTCCGGACTTAACGCGGTACACGGCCCCGCGCCCTCCGGAGAATCGCAAAAGAATTTCGGATTTGCCGTCGCCGTCAATCTTTGACGACAACGATTTCGTGATTGTAGGCATAATTTCCAATTTGTGCAACGGCAAAGATACAAAACCGTTGACAAAATGCCGAATTTTTGTCAACCTGTTTGCCGATTGTTGCAAGGCGGCGCAATCCGCGTGTTGCAAAATCGGGATTCCCGACTTTGCGCGACATTGCGGGGGGTTCGTTTCGTGGTCTTTTTCGTGAGGTTACGAAAATGGTTGTTTGCAGACGTTCGGACATTCCCAGCACCACCAAAATCGGCCTTCTACACACGTAGGAGGCCGATTGCTATTAAAATGTGGCTCGTTTGTGGCTCGTTTGTTACACTTTCTGTCAGTGTGGGAAGTAAGAGGCTCAG
>JAFSOM010000204.1 GCA_017447005.1 Oscillibacter sp. | reverse complement strand
GTCATTCATGACATTCATCTCGGAGACTGGAATTATGTGATTTCCACTCTCAATCGCTGATTCTTTCCTGTGCGATAATTCCTACGTGATTGTTTTATTTTTGCGCAAGTCCTAACTCCGCGAAAGCCAGCCGTTATCTTCCCGCCGACGAATCCGTCAGCATTGAGAACCAGCGGGAAATGCTCTCGAAATTCGTGATGATAAACGGATGGATAGAGACAAAGACCTACGTTGACGATGGATTCTCCGGGGGTAATTTCCAGCGTCCCGGATTTCAGGAAATGCTGGAGGACGCCCGAAACGGCGTTATCAACCTGATTCTTGTCAAAGACCTTTCGCGTCTGGGGCGCGACTTTGTGGAAGTGGGACGCTATACAAGCGACGTGTTTCCCTCTCTCGGCGTCCGGTTCGTTTCCGTGCTGGACTGTCTCGACACGGACGGAGATACGGATATGCTACATTTCCGCAGTCTGATGAACGATTACCATCTGCGGGATTTAAGCGCTAAAATTAAATCCGTCCTGCACAGCAAACAGGCCAGCGGACAGTATATCTCGGCGTGTGCGCCCTATGGCTACCGCAAAAGCGATGAGGACAGGCACAAGCTGGCGATTGACGAGGACGCGGCGGGGACTGTGCGCAGGATTTATGAAATGCGCCTTTCCAGAATGTCGTACAGTAAGATAGCGGCTACGTTGAATCGGGAAGATATTCCCGCTCCCCGCGCCTACTGGTATCAAACCCACAATAAGGACTGTAGCAATATAGCCGCGCAGTGGTCGGTAACAATGGTGAAGCGAATCCTTCATAATGAGGTCTACTGCGGAACGCTCATCATGAATTACACAGGAAGCCGCTCATACAAGGATAAGAGGCAAATCAGAAAGCCGGAATCGGAACACCTTCGATTTGACGGGATTCATGAGGCGATTATTCCCCCGTCAGTGTGGCGGGAGGTTCAGGACATCAACGAGGAAGCCAAAACCCATTATCAAGTCAAATACGCTCCCGTTGAGAAGCTGTTCGTCGGAAAGTTAATCTGCTCGAACTGCAAGAACCTCATGACCATAAACAGGGGTACGCGGCGCGGCAAAAATACTCCCATGAAGCGGTACGTCTTTTACTCTTGCCGACTCCACAAAATGTCGGGCGGCGTCTGCTGTTCCATGCACACGATTTCTCAAGACGCGCTGGCGCGGATTGTCCTTGAGGAAATCCAGACGCGGACGGAAGCCCTGACGCTGGACGAACCCGCTGCGATTGCGAAACTGAAGCGCAAGCTCTTGTCGCAGTCCGGTGAACGCACAGCGGCGGTCAGGAAAGAAGTTGCCCGTCTCCGTCGCAGAGTGGAGGAACTGGAAGATACGACGGCAAAACTCTACGAGGATAAAATCAGCGGCGTAATCAGTCCCGAAACTTTCTCAATGCTGATAGACAGAAGCGAACAGGAGCGCATGGAAAATGCCGAGCGTCTGGAAGCGTTGACACTGGAAATCAGCAAGGCGGAACAGGAAATCGCCGCAATTAACGACTGGGCGGGGCACATCAAGAAGTACGCAAATCTGCGGGAGCTTGAACGCCAGACTATCGACGAACTGATTGACCATATCGAAATCGGAGAACGCGCGTTAGCGGACGGTCAATATCGCCAGAGCGTCAAGATATTCTACCGTTTTGTCGGTCAGTTGGATTGAAAGCGGATATGTGGCGGTCAGGAATCCAGATAAGGGAAATCTCATGAAAATTTCTTCCCAAAGAACATCTCTCCTTAATGTGATTTTTTGAGGTTGCGGAGATATTGACGACCTCTCCGCCGAGGCTTTCAATCAGCGGGCGGTATTCTGATTCCGGGTCAATCACGATGATGTCGTCGTCGGTGGCGAGCGCGAGGTTGAGCATTTCGCGTTTTGCGGTGAAGGACTTGCCCGAACCGGAGACGCCCAGCACAAAGCCGTTGCCGTTGAGAAGCTCTTTCCGGTTGGCGATAATCAGGTTTTTGCTGATGACGTTCTGCCCGTAGTAAATGCCGCCTCGGTCGCGGACTTCCTG
>JAFSOM010000203.1 GCA_017447005.1 Oscillibacter sp. | reverse complement strand
GAAAACGTCTCCGCGCCGCAGGCGACGGCCCTGTCGGAAAAGTTATCGCTGGCGGCGGGCGTGCAGTCGGCGGACTTCGACGAGCGTTCCGGATACCGCACGGGTAGCGCGCTCTTAAAGGTGACGTTCCGCGACGCCGACGGCGTACAGGATACGCGTAAGGCGCTTTCCGAGTTGCGTTTCCTTCTGGAAGGCTACGACTACTCGATAATCGGCGACGCGGACGGGCCGGCAATCGGCGGCGAATTGTGGCTGATAACGGCGGCGGTGTGCGCGGCGTTACTCGTCGCGGCGGCGCTGTTCGTCCGCGTTCCCGCCCTGACGGAACTCAGCGTTATCGCATTGACCTTCGGCGCGGCGTTCCTCTACAACAGCGGGACATGGTTTCTGTCCGGCGCCGTTTCCCCTATGGCGGCGTATTTGTCGGGCCTGTTGCAACTGGCCTTATGCGTGATATGCGTCGGGCCGTTGTTCCGGCATTGCGTCAAGGCCCGGGCGCGGATGTCCACGCGGGACGCGGTCATAGAGGCGTGGAGCCGCACGGCCCCGGGCGCGTTCTGCGGCGGCGTGACGCTTCTGGGCGCGGCGCTTGCGCTGAACCTGTTACATCTGCGCATCGGCGCCGACCCTGGTCTCGTATGGGCCAAGGCCGTCGCGCTGACGCTGGTTGTTTTCGTCGCGCTGACGCCCGGACTGGTCATGGACTTATGCGAACCGCTTGACCGCACGCCGTCGCGGGAGACGGAGAAACACGCGTCGGGCCTGTCGGACTTCGCGCTCGCCTCACGCTTTTTCATGCCGTTCGTACTGTTGGCCGCCCTGATAGCGTCAAGCGTGTGCGTGGCGTACTTCCCGAGGGCCTACGGCGCCGACGCCTTGCCGATATGGTTTCCGTGGGGCAGTCTGCGGGCCGAGAGCAGAGCGGAAGCGTTATTCGGCGCGGAGAATGAAGTATCCGTTCTCGTCCCGGCGGGCGACGAGACCCGCGAAAGCGCGTTACTGGACGAACTTTCCGCGATGGACGAGGTCAGCGCGGCGCGGGGCCTTGCGAATATGGAAACTATGGGCGGCTATACGCTGGGCGAACGCCTCACGCCGCGGCAGTTCGCGGAGTTGATGGATTTGGACATGGACGCGGCGCGGCAGATTTATTCGGCGTACATTGAGGACGCGAACGCTTACGGGCATTTGGCGTCGGGCGTCGACAACGCCGCCATTCCGCTGGCGGAGATGTTGTTATTCGCCTGCGACCGCGCCCGGGAGGGCTATATTACCCTCGACTGGGGCCGCGATAACGCCTTGGAACTGCTCTATAAGCGCACGGAAAGCGCGGTCAGAACCATGCGCGGCGCGGACTACAGCCGCCTTATCGTCACGCTGTCCATACCGCAAGGGAGCGCACGTTCGTTATCGTTCCTCTACACGTTGCGCAACGCGGTGGGGCGGTACTATCCGCAAGGCGCGCTGTTCGTGGGCGACGCCGTGCGCGACGCGGACTTGTCCGCCGCGTTCCATCATGACCGCGTCCTGTTCACGGCCCTGATTTTCGCAATCGCCTTTGTCGCCCTCTTCACGCTGACCGGTTCGGCGGGAATCTCGATGGTCGCGGCGTTAGTGGCGCAGTGCGGCGTATGGGTTACGCTTTCGCTGTTCCTGCTGGCGCGTCTGAACCTCTATTTCCTCTCTGACTTGACCCTCGACGCCGCGCAAATGGGCTTCGGGCTGACGTTCGCCGCCTTGCTCGTAGGCCGCTGGGCCGAACGCAAGCGCGATACGGAATCCCGCACGGCCCTGTTGCGCGCCTTACGCGACGCCTCGCGCCCGCTGACGGTTTCCGGCGTGATACTCGCGCTGGCTTGCGTCGCGGCGGGAACGCTGGCGGCGAATCGGGCGGTGTCCTCCTTGGCACTCTACATGGGCGTCGGCGTACTGATTTCGGCGCTCCTGACGCTCATCGCCCTGCCGCAACTGCTCTTACTCCTGCCGGAATCGCCGATAAAGTCCGCGCCGGACGCGGTGACGGCGGGAAAGTCCGCGTCAGCGACGGCGCGAACGGCGGCGGTAACGGCGGAAACATCCGCGCCGGAAGTCCGTCACGCGCAAGCGGAGACGTTCGCGGCGGCGCGAGCGGCGTTTGAAGAGGAAACTTCGGCGCCGCCGGAATCGACGTATGAACCGGAAACCGTAACGCCGGAATGGGAACCCGTCACGGCGGCGGAATCGACGTATGAACCGCAAACCGTAACGGCGGCGGAAACGACATATGAACCGCAAAGCGTAGCGGCGGCGGAAACGACATATGAACCGCAAACCGTCACGGCGGCGGAATCCGCGGACGAACCGGAACGCGTCACGGCGGCGGAATCCGCGGACGAATCGCAAACCGTCACGGCGGACGAGAGCGACGCTACGGAAATATTGGACGCAGACGCCCCGAAGGAATCCGAAGGCGGCGCCCGGGCGTATTTAAGGGAACTCTTGCAAAGCGTGGCGCCGTCGAACGAAACGAACGCCGGAAACGAATCCGCGCAGGACGGGGAATCGGCGGACGGAAGCGAATCCGCGCAGGATGGAGAAACGGCGGACGGAAGCGAATCCGCGCAGGAAGGCCGGGAAAAGGAGGCGTCGGAGAATGCAAGCAAGGATATTTGAAAAGCGTATCCGTTCGGGACTGTCGGCGCTGTTGTCGCTGATACTGGCTTTCTGGACGATTGCGGAGAGTCTCCCCACGGCGGACGCTTGGGAGACGGACGCCGAAACCGGCGCGATACTGATTTCCTCCACGGCGGACTTGCGTCAACTTGCCCGGGCCTGTACCGTGAACACATGGTCACAGGGGAAACTCATCCGCCTGACCGCCGATTTGGATATGACGGGCCGTGAATTTCTCCCCATCCCGACATTCAGCGGCGAGTTTTCCGGCGAGGGCTTTACCATCTCCGGCCTTGACTTGACCGCGAACGGCTCCAACATGGGCCTGTTCCGTTACGTGCAGGAAGGCGCGATTGTACGTTCGCTCAACGTCACGGGCCGGATACATCCCGGCGGCGACGCGGAACAGGTCGGCGCGATTGTCGGCGTCAACGCCGGGAGCGTGCTGGACTGTACGTTCAGCGGCACGGTGACGGGAAAAAATAACGTCGGCGGAATCGTCGGCGACAACATGGAGACCGGGGAAGTGTCCGGCTGTACCATGAGCGGCGCGGTGCAGGGGCGACGGCGTACGGGCGGAATCGCGGGACGGAATCGCGGAATCCTCCTGAAATGCTGGAATGAGGCCACGGTCAACGCCACGGCCCCCGGCGAATCCGTCACGGCGTCGGAAGCGGCGTTCGATACGGGCGGAATCGCGGGTACGTCCACGGGCGTCTTACAGAGCTGTACGAACGCCGGAAGCGTGGGAATTGCGCATATCGGCTATAACGTCGGCGGCATTGTCGGGCGGCAGTCGGGCTACATCGCGGGCGCGGAGAATCGCGGAATCGTGCGCGGGCGCAAGGACGTGGGCGGAATCGCGGGACAGTCCGAGCCGGACATCACGCTTCTGGCTGACCCTACCGTGCTTTCCGAGTTGCGCAGTCAGTTGAACACGTTAGGCGAACTCATCGACAGCGCGTTAGCGGGCAATGAGGCCAATCGTTCCGGCTTGGCGACGCAGTTTCAGCAGGTGCAACGCAATACCAATACGGCGCGGGACTTGTCGCGGCGTCTGGTGGAGGAATCGTCCAACAGCCGCGAAACGACCGTGACAAATATCCGCTCTATCGCGTCGTCGGTGGCGGGCGCGCTGGACAGAATCAAGCTATCTTTGACCACCTTTTCCGGCGCGACGACCCGCGCCACAACCGCCGAGGGCCTCTTTGACCTCTCAATCGACGCCTTGGACGATACCGGAATCCTAGAGCCGGATACCATAGACGCGTTGCGGAACGGCGCGGAGGAGTTGCATTCGGCGACGGAGGAACTGTCCGAGGCGATTTCCCGCTTGCAGAGCGGCATGGAGGAACTGGAAAGCGCCGTACTGGTACAGGACGACGCCGCCCAGAAAAACGCCTTATGGACGTTATCGGACGGAATCGGCGCGGTAGCCGAGGCCAAAACGCAGCGCCGCAACGCGCTGGAAGCCATGGGGAACGCGTTGAACCGGGGCTTTCCGCTGAACATCAACGACGCGCAATCAGCCTTAGGGCGCGTGAACTCGTCATTGCGCGACCAAGTATCCACCTTGCGCACGATGGGCGACAGTATCGCAAACGTGGCGCAGAGGTCAAGCGTGGACTG
>JAFSOM010000202.1 GCA_017447005.1 Oscillibacter sp. | reverse complement strand
GCCGACCCCATGCACGGCATTATTTCCGAGGATTCCCCATTCGGTAAGGCGTTTTTAGGCAAGCAGGAGGGCGATACCGTCACGGTAGAGGCCCCCCGCGGCAATATCGTCTACAAGCTGGTCAAGATTGAGCGGTGAGCTTACGCATACCCCCTAAATCCTAAAGTCATCGCTTTACGTATAACCCCCCTAAATCCCCCCTTTCAGGGGGGACTTCCCCGACTTGACAGCGTTTTCGAAATTCGTTCCCCCGCCCCTGAAAGGGGAGGGGGACAGGGGGAGGGGTTCTAAGCGAATGGCATTGCCCTGAAAGGGGAAGGATTCAGGAAAACAAAGGAGTGACGTTATGGCGAACGAGAAGAACGGCGGCGGAAAGCCCGTCGAACAGGATTTCGGCGAACAGACCCGCGTCAGACGGGAAAAGCTGGCGGCGTTGCAGGCGGAAGGCCTTGACCCGTTCCGCATTACCCGCTTTGACTGGGATATGACATCGGAACAAATCAAGGAACGCTTTGACGAGTTGGAGGGCAGGCCCGTCAAAATCGCGGGACGGCTCATGAGCAAGCGCGGCATGGGGAAAGTCAGCTTCTGCGACTTGCAGGACCGTGACGGACGCATCCAGCTTTACGCCCGTCAGGACGAGATGGACGCCGACGACTACAAGCGGTTTAAAAAGTACGACATCGGCGATATTGTCGGCGTCTCCGGCGAGGTATTCCGTACCCAGCGCGGTGAAATGAGCGTCCGGGCGAAGGAAATTACCTTGCTTGCCAAATCGCTCTTGCCTCTCCCCGAAAAATTCCACGGACTGCAAGACCGCGAGTTACGCTACCGTCAGCGTTACGTGGATTTGATGGTCAATCCGGACGTGAAGCGGAATTTTGTCATCCGTTCCCGGTTTATCCGGTTCGTGCGGTCGTATCTCGATAACCTAGGCTATATGGAGGTCGAAACGCCCGTGCTCAATACGTTATCGGGCGGGGCGTCGGCGCGTCCGTTCGTCACGCACCACAACACGTTGGACATTAATATGTACCTCCGTATCGCTACCGAGTTACCGTTGAAGCGGCTGATTGTCGGCGGTATGGACAGGGTTTATGAAATCGGACGCATTTTCCGTAACGAGGGCATGGACCCGAAACATAATCCCGAGTTCACCAGCGTGGAACTCTATCAGGCCTATACGGACTTCCACGGCATGATGGACATCACGGAAGGGATTCTGTCGGGCGCCGCCAAGGAGATTTTAGGCGGCTATGAAGTCGAATGGCAGGGCGAAAAGATTGACCTTACGCCCGGCTGGCCCCGTCTGACGATGATTGACGCCGTCAAGCAGTACGTCGGCATAGACTTCGGCGCGATAACCGACGACGCGGAAGCGGTAGCGGCGGCGAACGCGCACGGCGTGGAACTGGTCGACGCCGCCGAAAAGACGTGGGGGAACGCTCTCTACGCCTGTTTCGACCAGAAGGTAGAGGAACATTTGATTCAGCCGACGTTTATCACGATGTACCCGGTGGAGGTGTCGCCGCTGACGAAACGCTCTCCCGCCGACCCGCGTCTGACCGAACGGTTCGAGTGCTTTATCTGCCGTAGCGAGATGGGCAACGCCTATTCGGAGTTGAACGACCCCATTGACCAGCGTCAGCGTTTTGAAAAGCAGGCCGAACTCCGCGAACGCGGCGACGAGGAAGCCGAAATGTTAGACGAGGATTTTCTTACCGCTATGGAATACGGTATGCCCCCGACGGGCGGGTTAGGTATCGGCATTGACCGTTGCGTGATGATGTTGACGAACTCCGATTCCATCCGCGACGTGATTCTGTTCCCCACGATGAAGCCGTTGGATTCCTGATACCGAATGACGTTTCAAGAAAGGCGGGTTATGATGAACAAAAAGACCATGTGCGCGGCGTTGATAACGTTCGCGTTATGCGTCGCGGCGCTGACGGGTTGCGGCGGCGGTAACGCCGGAACGGGCGATAACGTTGGAACGGGCGGTAACGACGCCGTGACGAAAGCCCCCGTAAAATCGGGCGACGCGTCCGCGGTCAGCGCGAACGCCGTGACCGTCAAAAACGTGGAGGAACTGCTTGACGCGATTGCCCCCGGCGCCGAACTCGTTATCGCCCCCGGCTACTACAATATGAGCCAGTACATCAACGACCTCTATGCTACCGAGGGCGACGCGTGGAACGCCGAACACCAGTATGTGGAGTTGGAGGACTGCTACGACGGCGCGCAAGTCATCGTTAAAAACGTGAAGAATCTTTCCGTCAGCGGCGGCGGGGCTATGGGCGATACGGAAATTGTCATCGACCCCGAATATGGCACCGTGTTCACGTTCAACAGTTGTTCCGGCGTCAAGCTCTCCAATCTGACGTTAGGCCATACGCAAGAGGCGGTATGTTCCGGTAACGTCGTGGACTTAATCGCCTGCGAGAACGTCGAACTGCGCAATATGGACTTGTACGGCTGCGGCGTCATCGGCCTGAACTGCGAACGCGGTACGGGCGACGTGTTCGTTTACGACAGCGTCCTGCGCGATTGCTCCGACGGCCCCATTTCCATTTACGGCGGCGCGGGGAAGTTCGAGTTCCGCGACTGCTCGTTTACCGGCTCCGCCGGCGGCGGCTACTTTGACGGCGGCGGACGCTCTCAGGTGGGCTTCTACAACTGCGTCTTTGATATGTATGAAACCTATCGCTGGAAATACGCGGAAGACGTTGAGACGGAAAACTGCACATGGGACGACAGTATCGCCTCTCCCGACGGCGAATACCCCGACATTGAGCCGGACGGCGAATATTATGACTTTGAACCGGGTTATGCGCCGGAGGCCCTGCCGGAAAATCTGACGGAGGCGCCGCTTGACATGGAACTCTATGGAGACACGTCATGGTGGTGGGGCTACGACCTTGTCAACCCTGACACGAACGAATCGATTGACATGCCGTCGGGCGGAAGCGCGGGGAATGTCACGATGTATCTGCGCGTTGACGGCACGGGCGTCATCAGCGGGTACTACGGCGACCGCTCCATCCCGTTCCTGTGGGAGACGGACAGCGAAAATCCCGCGAAACTCTCCCTCACGACCTTGCGCGACGGTAATTTTGAGATAACGTGCTATCGCGTGGAAGGCGACAACCCCGACTTTCCCGTATGGCTGACCCTGCGTACCCCCGACGCCTTACTGTGGATGTATTGAGGAACTTCAAAAAAATAATTTTTGCTTGAGCGGTCGACGCGCCTCTGTCTCCCCCCGTTCCGGGCATAGGCGTTAAGCTAAATAAAACTTGCCCCCATCCGTCACTGCGTGACACCTTC
>JAFSOM010000201.1 GCA_017447005.1 Oscillibacter sp. | reverse complement strand
CGCTTTCAAGTCGGGGTAAGTCCCCCCTGAAAGGGGGGATTTAGGGGGGGTACACGTCACGTAAAGTTAATGACATTCGGTTTAGGGGCGCAATTGGTAATATCGTAAGGCGGAATTACTTCCGGGCGATAGCCTTCTTGACGGCTTCCACGATATTCGCGGCGCGGAGACCGTATTCGTCCATGAGGAAGTCTTGCGGGCCGACCTGTCCGAAAACGTCCTGCACGCCGACAAATTCCTGTACCGTGGGGCAGTTCTTGGCGAGGCAGTTCGCCACGACGGAGCCTAAGCCGCATGTCGTATTGTGGTTTTCGGCGGTGACAATGGCGCCGGTCTCTTTCGCGGCCTTGATAACCAAATCCGTATCCAGCGGTTTCCACGTGAACATGTCGATAACGCGCACGGTGATACCGTCAGCGGCTAACGCTTCCCACGCTTTGAGGGCTTCATCGACCATCAGGCCCGACGCGATAATCGTCGCGGCGTCGTTGGCGGTCCCGTGGAGCGTGACGCCCTTGCCAATCGGGAACTCGCTACCGTCGCCGTATACGCGGATAATGTCCTTCCGCGGGAAACGGGTCATGGTGACGCCGGAGGTAATGCCGGGGAGCTGACGCGTGACGCAAGCCAACTGGTCATAGTCGCAGGGGTCAGTTACGACGGCGTCGGGAATCGACAGGTACATCGCGCCGTCCTCCAAGGGCATATGCGTGCCGCCGTTGAAGGCCGCCGTTACGCCCGGGTCAGAGGCCAGCACGTGCACGGGCAATCCGGCGTAGGCCGCGGACATATAAATCTGGTCGTAGCAACGGCGGGAAGAGAACGTGCCGAACGAGTGGAAGAATACCTTCTTGCCCGTGGCGGCGAGTCCGGCGGCGACGCCCGCGGCGTTCCCCTCGGCGATTCCCGCCTGAAACGCCCGTTCCGGATAGTGTTGCTGTAAGCGCTTGGTGTTGATACAACCCATCAGGTCGCAGTCGATATAGCAGATGTCCTTATCCTTGCCCATCATCTCATCGAGCGTCAGGGCCACCGCGTCACGGGCGGCGCGGCTGTCTTTCTCATGCTTGCCAATCAAAGTTACGCTCATGGTACGTTTACTCCTTTCCGTCAGGCGTTTTTCGCGTCGGCGAGGGCCTTTTCGGCGGCGGCGATTGCCTCCTGCCACTGCTCCTCCTTCGGTTGCGACGAATGCTCATGCTTCGGTTCAGCGAACGTCGCGCCCTTGCCCTTGATGGTGTCCAGCACGATACAGGACGGCACGCCCTTCTTGGCGTAAGCGTTCTGAATGGCGTCGTAAATGGCGTTCACGTCGTGCCCGTCGATTTCCTGCGTATAGAGGCCGAATCCGGCGGCTTTCTTGGCCAGTTCGCCGTGGTCGAGGATGTCCTTGGTGGAGCCGTCGAGCTGATAGCCGTTGTTGTCGAGGAAATAAATAATGTTGTCCAGCTTGTGGGCATAGGCGAAATGGAACGCCTCCCACACCTGACCTTCGTCCGCTTCGCCGTCGCCGATGACGCAGAACACGTGATTGTCGCGCCCGTCGATTTTATTGCCAAGCGCGGCGCCGGTGGCGGTGGACGCGCCCTGCCCTAACGAACCCGTGGTCAGGTCAACGCCGGGAGTGAGTTTACGGTCGGTATGGCTGGGGAATTTCGTATGAGGCTGATTGAGCGTGTAGGCCTCCTCCAGCGGATAGAAGCCCATCAGGCCGAACGTGGCGTAGGCGACGGGGCCGGCGTGGCCCTTGGAGAGCACGAGCCAGTCACGGTCAGGCCAGCGGGGGTTCTTGGGGTCGTACTTCATGACTTTTCCGTAGAGCACAGCCATAAGGTCGGCGAGGTCCATAGAACCGCCCACGTGACCAAATCCGCGGGAATGGATGACTTTCAGCGTCTCCAAGCGGATATTGGCCGCCAAGACTTTCAATTCCTTTTCATTCATGGATGTCTTCCTTTCTGTTTGAATCCCTGATTTCACGCCGAATCCGACGTAAAACGCCACATTTCCCCGACACGGGCACGAGCACATTTCCGAAAACCGCGTCTTTTCACGACGCCCGTTTTTCACATGTAATTTTATCCAAAACCGCGCCGTCTGTCAAGAGTAATTCCTGTGAAATCACGCCAAATTTTTACGGCGCCGTGCGGATGTCATTTTACGGCGCGGCGGATGAGGGCGAAAATAGCGCCTTGCCCACGATTCCTACACGCATACACGACGGTATCGGGGGCATTTCCCGCTGGACAGTTTGCGCGGCGCGTTGTATACTGGACGCAACGAACGCGGAGAGAGGGGAAACGTATGCTGACAATCCGGATGGGACGCGCCCGGACGGGCAAATCCACGCGCATATTAGAGACGATACGCAAGTTGGGCGACGCGGGCGAACAAATTTTACTGGTACCGGAACACGCGTCGCACGCGGCGGAGGTGGACTTGTGCCGGGTCTGCGGCGACACCGTAAGCCGACACGCGGAGGTATTGAGTTTCCGCCGCCTCTGCGACCGCGTCTTAGCGATAACGGGCGGGGCGTCGGAAACGTCGCTGGACGCGGGCGGAAAACTGCTGACGTTGCAACGCTGTATGACGGAGCTTTCGCCTATGCTGACGGTGTACCGGAGGCCGTCGCG
>JAFSOM010000200.1 GCA_017447005.1 Oscillibacter sp. | reverse complement strand
TTCCCCCGCCCCTGAAAGGGGAGGGGGGCAGGGGGAGGGGTTCGACTTTGGCGGCCGTCCCTGAAACGGGAAACGGACAGAGGAGGAGGTTATAAAACGAACGTCCCCGGAACCGTTGGACGATTCCGGGGCGCGGATTTGGAGGTGACACCCGGATTTGAACCGGGGAATCAGGGTTTTGCAGACCCTTGCCTTACCACTTGGCTATGTCACCGTTTGGAGTTATGGCGGCGCGTACCGTTTGACTGCGCCGGCGTCTGACGCTATGGCGGCGCGTCGGTTGCGGGACGCGGAAGGATAAAAAATGGAGCGGGCAACGAGGCTCGAACTCGCTACCTCCACCTTGGCAAGGTGGCGCTCTACCAGATGAGCTATGCCCGCACGTGGTGCCCAGAGCCGGGATTGAACCAGCGACACACGGATTTTCAGTCCGTTGCTCTACCAACTGAGCTATCTGGGCGATTTTCGTTTGTGGAGAACCGCCCAAAGACGGAACCGACTTCAAAAAGAAGTGGCGACCCGGAACGGACTTGAACCGTCGACCTCTAGCGTGACAGGCTAGCGTTCTAACCAACTGAACTACCGGGCCGTGTATGGTGGGAACAACTGGACTCGAACCAGTGACCTCCTGCTTGTAAGGCAGGCGCTCTAACCAGCTGAGCTATGCTCCCTTGTCAGTCCCTCAAGCGCGGCGACATGGGATATTATACACGAAAAAAGCGTCCTGTCAAGCCCCTTTGAAAAATTTTCTTCGCGGCGTTCCGACAATTTCTTGACGCCGTCCATGATTTGGAGTATTATGCAATGGGACGCAAATTGATTTTGCCCCGATACATCTTTCCAAGGAGGAACCCGCGTATGAAAAAACATATCCTCGGCGCGCTCATGGCCCTCGCGCTATTGCTGACGCTCTTCCCGGCGACGGTTGCGGCGGCGTCCGGCGACGCTCCCACCATTGGGGACGTGAATTTTCTCGGCGCTCATTCCGTGGAACTCTTCGCCACGTCGTCCGGCGACTGTACGCTGTACGTCGGCCTGTACGACGAGTACGGAAAAATGCTGGAAGTCCGCACGCAAAAAGTGACCGGAAAAGCGGGCGAACAGCGTTTCTCCGTGACCTTCGACGCGGACGCCGACGCCGAATCCGCCGACGCCAAGGCGGTTTTGCTTGATTCGGACACGCTCGCGCCGCTGTGCAAGCCCAACGATACCAAATTCCACCCCGACGAGTACGCCCTCATTGAGCGCATTGTCATTGAGACGACCGCCGATAACGTGACCACCAAAACCGGGAGTATGCTCGGCATGGCGGGAACCAACTTCGAGTTTACGGGCGCCAACTCCGGCAATTGGCAACTGGCCTATAACCAGAGCAAAGAACCCGTCGGAACCAGTCTCACGGAGGCGCAGGCAATCCTTCGCTTCTCCGATGGAACCCGCCGAACCGTGACCCTTGACGATTCCCGCAACTATCGCACCAGCGCCCAGAGCGACGCCGCCTATATCGCGCAGGCCGTCAGCTACGACGCCGAGGGCTACCCGCTGGACGCTTCCGGCGTCAGAATCTACCCTGTCGGCGACAACTCCAGCGGCATGGGCGACGGCAACTGGATTGCGGAAGGCTTTACCGCCGGGCGTATCGTCCGTTACAGCGCGTCGCGCAATGAGGACAACTATAATATCTATACGCTCAAAGCCGTCAACGACGAACACGTCGTGAGAGTCTTCAACTTCAATCTTCAGGGAAAGCGTATGTACAGCGACAACTTCACAATTACAGCCTATATCTTCATCGACGGCATTCCGCGCCCCGCGACGGTTGTGCCTGATTCCGGGACGCGCTTTGTCATTGAGGACCTCAACGCGGGAACTTACAAGGCCTACGACGGCGTGAAGAACGCCCCCGGGATACTGATTCCCGCCGCTTCCAGTCCGCATTTTGCCGCCAATCCGCTAGCCTATATCTATCATATCGACGGTTACGCCAAACTGGTATTTGTTACCCAAGCGTGGGAAGTCTCCTACCCTGACCCGAATTATACCCCCGAACCCATCAACGACAACTTTACTTTCCTTGCGGCGCATACGACCTCTAACCTTATCCAATCCGACGACGGCGCCTATTATGAAGTCAACGCGGTTGTCAACGGCGAGGTCACGACCGTCAAGGTCAAACAGGGCGTTTCGTTCTCCTCCAGTGGCGCGACCTTCACACCCGGGAGCGTCGACACACAAAAAGAATCCGACTGCGTCCTGCTGAACAATGTCACTTACGATTCCAACGGTCTCATCACAATGGGCGAGTGGAGGAATGGCGGCGACTACGGCTACGATTTCACCGGACAATGTCAAGGCGTCCGGCGGCGTCCCAATGAGGATGAAATTCGCCTGAACCTTGCCGGCGTGAACAGTTTCCTCAAGGATGTGGCCGAGGACGTGCGCGTGTACTTCGTGGACGGCTCCGACATTCGGCGGATTTCCTATAGCGGGATTGTCAACGATGTGATGGACTACGTTTACTACGTCGAGAACGGTGACGGCGAAATTACCCACCTGTTCATCGTGGACTATGAGCCGGCTCCCGCGCCCGCCCCGGTCATTATCGCCGGTTCGATTAGCTTCAACACCG
Organism: Oscillibacter sp.; assembly: GCA_017447005.1. Taxonomy (GTDB): domain Bacteria; phylum Bacillota; class Clostridia; order Oscillospirales; family Oscillospiraceae; genus Oscillibacter. The sequence continues at coordinate 3,983 of JAFSOM010000200.1, read as the reverse complement.
TCGGCAACGCGGCCACCTATCACCTCATGCCCGGCGCCACCGCGCCCGACCTCGAAACGGTTCGCAATGCGCTGAACGCTTTAGACTTGAACTTCACCTACAGCAACGCCAGCGCGACGCAGGACGCTAACGGGAACTTGGTTTACACCTACACGAGAATCAACGTGACCGATAACAGCACGATGAGCATTAGCGTTTCCTTCGCCTACGACGCCACGCAGGGCGTATGACGCCTGCCCCGACCGTCTCTTGACGGCAGTCCGCACGGAAACAACGCGGCCCTCGATGATTCGGGGGTCGCGCTTGCGTTTGCGCGGGGAAAGTTTCCGCTGACAGATTGGGCGCGGCGCGAAAAAAACGCTTGCAAAATTCCGGGCGCGCTGTTAGAATGACAGGGTTGATTTGAGAGGGGGAGAAACTATGTCAGACACTCGCAAACTCCCGGAACTGTTCGGAAGCATGGTTTTCGACGAACAGACGATGAAAGAACGGCTTTCGGCGGCGTCCTACGGCGCGTGGAAGCATTGCGTCACGAACGGCGCCGCGCTGGACTTGTCCACCGCCAACGAAATCGCGCAGGCGATGAAACAATGGGCCGTGGAGAAGGGCGCGACGCACTTCACGCACTGGTTCCAGCCCATGACGGGCGTCACCGCCGAGAAACATGACAGCTTTATTACGCCCGTCGGCGGCGGACGCGTGCTCATGGAATTTTCCGGGCGCGAACTCGTGCGCGGCGAGCCGGACGCGTCGTCCTTCCCGTCGGGCGGACTGCGGGCCACGTTCGAGGCCAGAGGCTATACCGCGTGGGACCCGACTTCGTTCGCCTTTATCAAGGAAGGCTCCTTGTGCATTCCGACGGCGTTCTGTTCCTACTCCGGTCACGCGCTGGACAAAAAGACGCCGCTGTTACGCTCTATGGACGAGGTATCGCGGCAGGCGGTACGCATTCTGCGATTGTTCGGCGACACGACCACAAAGCGCGTCATACCGCAAGTCGGGCCGGAACAGGAGTATTTCCTGATTGACCGCGAACTCTACAAGAAGCGTCAGGATTTACGCTTGACGGGCCGCACGTTATTCGGGGCGCGTCCGCCGCGTGGACAGGAACTCGACGACCATTATTTCGGCGCGATACGTCCGAGAGTGGCGGCGTATATGCGCGAACTCGACGAAAGTCTGTGGGAACTGGGCATTTTCGCCAAGACGAAACATAACGAGGTCGCGCCGTCACAGCATGAAATGGCGCCTATCTATACCGACGCGAATACCGCCTGTGACCAGAATCAGTTGACGATGGAAGTCATGAAGAAAGTCGCCGAGCGTCACGGATTGGTTTGTCTGTTGCATGAGAAGCCCTTCGCGGGGTTCAACGGCTCCGGCAAACATGACAACTGGTCGCTGTCCACGGACGCCGGGGAAAATCTCTTCAAGCCCGGCGCGACGCCCGCCCAAAACGCAAGGTTTCTGTTATTCCTCGCGGCGTTCGTGAAGGGCGTGGACGACTATCAGGACTTCCTACGCGCTACGGTAGCGTTCCCGGGCAACGACCACCGCTTAGGCGGTCAGGAGGCGCCGCCCGCGATACTGTCCATCTTCCTAGGCGACGAACTGACCGCCGTCGTCAACGCGATTATGCACGGTACGCCCGTGGAATCCAGCGGGAAGCGTCAGCTCCGGATTGGCGTTGACGTACTCCCCACGATTCCGCAGGATACCACCGACCGCAACCGTACCAGTCCGATGGCGTTCACGGGCAACAAGTTTGAGTTTCGCATGCTTGGCTCTTCGCAATCCGTTTCGGGGCCGAATATCGCCCTTAATACGATTATGGCGGAGGAGTTGCGGCAGTTCGCCGACGAACTCGAAAACGCGGAGGACTTCCAGCGCGCCCTCAACGACCTCATGAAACGCGTGTTCACGGAACATCACCGCATTATCTTCAACGGCAACGGCTACGACGAGGCATGGGTACGCGAGGCCGAACAGCGCGGATTGAGCAACTTTACCTCCGCCGCCGACGCGCTCCCCATGTACACCGCCGGAAAGAACGTGGAACTGTTCGTAAAGCACGGAATCTATACGGAAGAGGAAATACAGGCCCGGGCGGAAATCCATATCGAGAACTACGCCGCCGTCACGACGATTGAGGCGCGTACCATGGCGGACATGATACGCCACGAGATATTACCGGCGGTATCGGGCTACTGCGCGGAGTTATGCCGTCGGGCGGAGCGTAAGGACGCGCTCAATCTGTCCCGCGAGTACGAGACGCGCACGGCGGAGCAAATCGCCCGTTGTACGGACGCGCTTTTCGACGCCTGCGAACGTCTCGAACGGGACTTGAACGACATCCCGAAAGACCCCACGCGGGCCATGGTGTACAGTCACGACACGATAGTGAAGGATATGGACGCGGCGCGGAAGTGCGCCGACGAACTCGAAACCTTGACCGCGTCGGACTACTGGCCCTTCCCCACTTACGCGCAACTCTTATTCTCCGTGTGAACGTCCCGCGCTCCGTGTGAATATTATAAGGCCGTCGGAATGAATCATCCCGGCGGCCCGTTTTTTTTATTGTGACTGTTCCGGCGCGGCGCGGCGTATGACAAGGGTGTGCTCGGGAAACGCGTCTTTACCAACTTTCGCCCCGGCGGGAATCTCGACGCTTTTCAGATTTTTGCAATCCTTAAAAGCGCATTCGCCGATTGTAGTCACGCTGTCGGGTATGCGCACTTCCGTTAAGCTTTTGCAATCGCGGAAAGCCTCTCTATCGATTGCGACTACTCCGTCCGGTATGTGTACATTTGTCAAGGATTTGCAACCATAGAAAGTGCGAAGGTCAATTTGAGTTACGCTATCAGGTATATGCACATCCATCAGGTTCTTACACGCCATGAATGCACATGTGCCGATTGCTGTCATACCATCGGGTATGCTCACATCGGTTAGGCAAGAGCAAAACTGAAAAGTACCGTGATTGATTGTTGCTACACTATCGGGTATACACACGCTCGTTAAACTGGAACAAAACCCAAAGCGTTGCTACCAATTACTTTCACGCCGTCGGGTATGCGTACCTCTGTTAGGCAATGGCAATCCCAGAAGGCCTCATTGCCGATTTTAAATACGTTGCCAAGTATGTGTACATCCGTCAGGCTTCTGCAATCACGGAAAGCATAGTCTCCGATTGTATGAACATCCTCCCCTATCTTCACAGAGAGAATTTTTTCCCGATACATCATCCATGGAGCAGTACTACCAGCTTTACGAAGGTTATTCTGGTAATCTGGCATGGAAGCATACTTAAACCACCACTCCTCGTTTTTTGCAATCGTCAAAACGCCGTCCGCTTCCGAGAAACGCCACTGAATCTGTCCAAAGTCATTCCACTCCGGCGCCTTGCACGACGCAAACGCCTGTTCGCGTCCGAGACGTTCCACGAACTCCGCCGCGTTCGCATACTCGTACAGGCGCAAGTCTTGACGCCCTCCTAAAAACTGGTAGAACTCATCAAGACTTTCCTGCGCTATCTTTTCCAGATAGATAGGAACAATCGCCTTGTTTTTCCGGTATGCGTAATTGGTCTCGTCAAAGCAGAAGCGGGAAGCGTTGAACGCTTTCGAGTATAGCGGACAGAATACGACGCAACCGTTTATTTCTTCCGCTAACGTTTTTGTCCAATACTCGCCCGCCTTTATGCCCGCGTCGTACCAGAAGCGATAGCCGGCGTTCGATAACGCTTCCAGATACGGCGTCACTTTGTCGGCGTCGACCCGGGCGTAACTGATGAAAATATAGGGTTCGCGTCCCTCGTAGGCTTCCATGGGCGCCGCCTCCCGTCGAATTTTGCCTGATTATACCACAGCCGCCCCGTATGCGCAAGCGCTGATAAGCGGTCGCAAAATTCGCCCTCATCCGGCGCTGCGCGCCACCTTCCCCCGTTCCGGGGGAAGGGTAGACTTGACAGCGAAATCGTAACA